>DAINRX010000168.1:0-1502 GCA_036741635.1 Nitrososphaera sp. | reverse complement strand
TATTCTTCTATATATTGTATAAATCCGCCTGCTAACAATATTGATCGCTAGGAGAGATTGTGGTTGGTTGATAATTTTTGGGAACATGTAGATCGGTACAGAAAGCTCGGCTTTGACCCTCTCCGTTGGATTCCTGCCTGCTCAAACGAAGTTGACCCGCACGTCCTGCGAAGCGCCCTGCAAGAGGCAAAAAAGAGCACCATCAAGGTCTCCCCTTCATGGTTCGACCCGTTCTACCATATCGAGGGCAAGACACCTGAGCTGACGAGAAGGGTGTACAGCCTTGCAAGCCCTATGGTTGACAAGGAAGTCGAAGTAAAGAGGGCGCTTGCAATCTTTCGCGTTCACACCGGCTCTGGCGAATACACACCATTGCTATCGGAAGCGCTGCAAAATTTCCTAAAAATCTTTAGCGCCAAAGTGGCGGTGTCAAGCGCGTCCGCGGTATTGACGGAGCACCCGGACGCCCAGTTTGCGATGTTTGATTACATCCAGCTCCACAGGGGCGACAAAGTTGGGTACATGCCGGCCGTCACTGCGGCGACGCAGGTCACAGACGTGACAACGACGCCGGACTCTGACATGCATAGCAGCATCGCCATGACCTCTGCTATTGAAACTTTGAACCTGCTTGGGTGCGGGGTTTCGTCGTCGTTTAAGCTCTTCCCGGTGTACGACGCGCCTTCGGAGGAGATGCTCGACAGGATTAGGTCGAACCTTGACGCATTTACATCGCGCTACAACCTTGCGATGGAGGATTATAGCTCTCTCAAGATAGGCAAACTGTTCTACGGCACGAGCGCAATGGCAACTACCACAAAAGAGCTGCCGACGCGCTACGAGCAGGTGGAAGAAGGGATGGAAATCATGATAACAAACAAGTTCGGCGGCCTGCCTGCGATGAGCCTCTACACGCTTGCCCGCATGGATTCTGAAAACGTCATCAAGTATGAGACAAACGGCATCTCATACCAGGGCATTGTTGCGGCAAGGGACGAGGCGATAAAGAACCTGAGCGAGCCCCACTTTGCGCTTGGCAAGATAATAGCAAAATACTGCCCTGACTTTGGGGCTCCTTTTGACAAGAACGCGCACATTACTGTAGTTTACCCTGTCGGGCCGCGGGGCGTGTTTGCTCTGGGCTCGCTTGCAGAGCTGGCAAACTCGCATCTGATAATAAACGAGCTTCCAGTCAAGCACGAGGACATGGCGCGGTTTGCGACTAAAGAGTTCCTTGTCGAAAACGCGACTGCCTCGCTGAACGGCTGCCATCTGATAGTCGCCACGAGAGACACCGCCAACCTGATAATCGAGGACCTGAAGAAGCACAACTTTGCGCCAGAAAAGATAGGGTTCGTGTCAAGGAAAGGCACAGCGTCGGTAGCGTTTGGCCGGGACGCCGGCCAGTACGTGGCGTCCAAAGCGAAACTTGCGCACCTGACAAGCCCAGTCCAGCCTGCGGCTTCTTGAAAAGTATCCTAGAATATTCCTTAGCCGGATTT
>DAINRX010000167.1:0-1644 GCA_036741635.1 Nitrososphaera sp. | reverse complement strand
GTAATAGCTCCGCTGGCCTTATAGAAACGGTGTACTCTATCATAAAGAGTAAATCCGGTAGGGTTACGAGCAAGGACCTCGACCACTTGATAGGCAACAAACAGGAAGTAAGGTTTGCGATAACGCGCCTTACCGTTCAGGGAAGGATAAAACGGGTACGAGGGTTTGGCAAGGTCGGTATCGAGTACTTTTACAAGGACATTGCAGGCCAGCCGCAAAAGCCCAAGGTCCAGGCTACTACGACCTTTTAAGGTCAAGGGCCTTTCTCAGCTCCGCAATGTGCTGCGGGTTCGTCCCGCAGCATCCCCCGATCATCCTGATGTTTTCGTACTTGCCTACAAATTCTGCCAACGCGCCCGCTATTTCTTTTGGAGTCATTTTGTAAACAGCCCTGCCCCCCTCGTTCTGCGGCATACCGGCGTTTGGCATCACGAGTATTGGCAGACCCTGCTCGCTCAACCACCTTACGCTTGGCGTCATTTCGTGCGGCCCGGTCGAGCAATTCAGACCAAATGCGTCTATCTTCATGTCGCTCACGGTAGTGTAGGCGGCCTGAACGCTCGTTCCAAGGAGCATCTTGCCGTACTGGTCAAGTGTGACATTTGATATTATTGGAACTTTCTTGCCGGCCTTTTCCATCGCCATGTGGCACGCCTCAATAGCCAGCTTGACCTCAAGGATGTCTTGGCTCGTCTCTATCAAGAGTGCATCGACGCCTCCAAGGATCAGCCCTTCTGCCTGCAACATGAACGCCTCCCTTATTTCGTCAAGAGGCTTTTGCCCAAGGTCAGGGTCATTAGAGCTCGGCAAGTACCCCGTCGGCCCTATCGAGCCGATGACATAGCGCGGCTTGTCCTTGAACTCGTCGCATACCTCTGTTGCAAGCTCAGTGGCTTTTTTGTTAAACTCGACCGTCTTGTCGCCGTAGCCGTATTCAGCGAGTTTGAACCTGTTTGAGCCAAAAGTGTTGGTCTCGATACAGTCGGCCCCTGCCGCAAGGTAGCTGCGATGAATTTGCTTTATCCACTCCGGCCTCGACAGAATGAGACCGTCATTAAAGCCGTCCTTGCCGTCGGGAAAGTCCTCCGGCTTCAGGTTGAGGCGCTGGATCTCGGTGCCCATCGCCCCGTCGAACAGGAGCACCCGCTTCTTTGCGGCCTCTAGGAACGGCTCTCTTTTTGCCAAGTACTTGGTATTAGATCGCTACCAATGAAGTTTAATATCTTTGCAATTGACGCAATTGGCAACATCTCTTGGCATACGGCCTCTAAACTGTAACGCGCTACGAGGCCGCACATATATGATGGTGGTGATGATGATAACGACAATTGTTCGGGAAAACACCACATTAGCACCATCATCAAGGCCGCAGGTTCTGCCATCGGTTCTCCTCATAGGCAAAAAGTATGCAGTAGAATATATCGCGCCGGCGCTCTTTAGGCTCAACACTACCAGCGAGCTGGTGATAAAGGCAACAGGCAGCCTCAGCATCGTGACGGCAGCAGACGTGGCCAAGCTGGTCAAGCGCGACATGGGCGACCTTGTCACAAGGTCGATAACTGTTGGCACAGACGAGCTGACAGTAGTAGGAGGCAGTGGAATAAGCAAGAGGATGTCATGCATCGAGATCCACTTGGCAAAGAA
>DAINRX010000166.1:0-1761 GCA_036741635.1 Nitrososphaera sp. | reverse complement strand
ATTCTTGCCTCTGGGGGTCTCGATGCGTATCTGTATTTTGGAGCCTTCCTTTGCCTGCCCAACTATTCTGTGGATAAACGGATTCCATTGATCGTACTTGTCAAACTCGGTCAGTATTTTCCAGACCCGCTGGGGGCTTGCGTTTATCTCTATCTCGGTAGTGAGCTCCTTCAAGCCGGCTACGATACAATATACCGGTCAGCCTTAGTTTATAATTATTTTTACTGGTGTGTTGTAAACTCGATCCTTATCGAGTCTCCCTGTCTCAGTACTATGTCTCGAAAGTCGCCCTCTGTATGCTGAACGCCGTTGACGTACACCCTAGTGTCGTACTGCAGGATGTCGTCCCCAAGCCAGTAGTACAAGAAGTGGCCAAGCGTAAAATCATGCGGCTCGCTGTACGCCACGTGGATGACATTTTCTTCAAGTGTGTGGACCGGCCTTGTGCAATTGTCGGTGATGCCCACTCCTTCCGGGACAACGGCCGGCGAGCCGTTCTCTGTTACGGTGACTGGAACTGACAGCTGGAAGGGCTGTGTAGCCGGATCGCTTATGCACTGGTTGACTGGGTCCTGCGAGCGAAAGTATGTTGAAATGGCTGCAGTAGCCAGAACGGCGCCGCCAATCAGCACGGCAAGAACAAGCATCGAAAACAGCAGCTTTCTCTTTTTCTCAGGACTTTCGAACCCCATCGACACCAGCTGGCTCGACAAGCGTTAAATGCTTTTGCTGCTAGTGGAGCGCCAGATAAGCGGGCAGCTCGCCTGCCAAGGAAAATCCAACAAGCATCCTTGCGGGTGGCGGAGTTGAAGTCAGCCAGATCAGGACTCCTGGCACCGCAGCACAAACGATGATAGTAAGAATAATCAGCCAGACGGCTGTCATCTTTTCGACCATCATTTCAATTCACTTGGAATACGTTATATAAGTCTTCAAATGGCTAGGCGGCCTTGGGCACAGATGCGCTCTTGGCGGCTTGCTGGTTCTTCAGCTCCTCAAGCTCCTGCCTCAGTTCCTCGTTTTCGTCTTCCAGCACTTTGAGCAAAGTTATCTCCTCTGCGCTCTGGCTCCGGAGCTGCTGAAATTCTTTTTGAAGCTTTTCGTACGACTGCCTGAACTTTTTGTCGTTCTGCCCTGCTGCCTGGTTGGCCGCTGGCGTTGCCTGCTGTACACTTTTGAGCGCCAGCTGCAGGCGCATGTTCTCGGCCTTTAGCGACTCAATTACCTTCGCCGTGACCTCGGCCTTTTCCTTCAGCGCCGCCACCTCGGTCGAGTGGGAGCGCAGCTCGGATGCCAGCCTCACGTTGTCCTCCATCATTTTCTGCTTCTCGGCGCCAATGCGGCCTATCTCTGCTTTCAGCTGCGCCACGAAGTCAGCGTCTGATGGCGCGTCCAGCTTTGACCTCTCTACCAATTCTGAAAGGATGGCAGGCATCGCCTCGGAACTGACGTATTCCATCATGCCAAAATCAATCGCTATTGCGCCTTTTGACTTTAAAAGGTTCTCAACTGCCGGGTCTAGTGCGAACGAGCTTGCATTGAATGTAAATCTCTTTACTGACAATTTTTCTCAGGCAATCTTGTGCTATTTCTTTAAAAAGATCGCAGCGCAAAATTAGTTGACAGCAGGAGAGAACACGAACTATCTGATTTTTATGTTTCGCTTGCGTATACGGTTTTGTGAGGTCTGACAATTTCAAGACCAATGTTCTTAATGATTCTGTCAAGTTTTACCTGCCCAGAGTTGAAGGCTATCTAGAA
>DAINRX010000165.1:0-1867 GCA_036741635.1 Nitrososphaera sp. | reverse complement strand
ACCTTTCCAGTGTCCACATAGTTGGCAATAGCTGGTCCTTGGTATTTTCATAGAATCTTATGCACTAGGTGCACTGGTAATCGCGAAATTCCACTATCGTTACCTTGGCGTCAGAGCTTCCAAGTGCAGGAGCGCTCTGGAAGGCGAGAGGAACTTCATCGTTATCTCTTCAGCGCTGTCGTCTTCTTGGCTGGCAGTGGCAGCAGGAGGTTGGGGCGTCACTGCGCTGATAGAATAGCGATCTGCCGCGCTTCCGGCTGCAAGGATTGCTGCCGCAACAATGGCAATGATGCCGATTTTCTTGTTGCTGTTATTTTTTGGCATGATTTAATTTATCTCCAAAAGACTGAAACGACGCCTAGGCCGGCTATGCACAGCCCGCCGTATGCCACAAACGGGATCCCGAGAAAGTAGCCAAGCAGCGTGACGCCAATGCCGCTTGCAATGGTTATCCCTTCGCCAACTCTTCTCTGGTTTTTCAGGAAGCGCCTCTGGTTCTTCCGCATCAACACTGTTGAATTGGCAATAGTTTTATAAAATTACCTGTTGATGCCTGCGCATATACGCTTCAGAGAGCAACCTTGTCAGAATGACCGCCAAGAGCCCGTAGAACATGTTAAACGCCAGCGAGCCGGCGATCACCCTGTCCATTATGGACAAAAGCTCGTCTGTCGCGATCGACGATACTTCGCCCGTCGGCACTTGCTGCCTGATAAGCTGACTGTCAAGCGAGTTGAGCAGCGGAAGCATCACCCCGAAAGTGATCGGGAGGAAGAGCGCAAGCCACAGGGCAAACCCTGCCGCAAGGCCGTACGCAGGTGCGTACCTATCAGCAGATGCAAGCAACCTTTTGGACACGACGAATGGTATCGAGATGACAAGGCCGATCACGCTGCCTGCAGCAAGGTGCATCAGCAAGCCAAGCGCGATTGTGTCAACAGTGTGGGCCTGTGTTTGCAGCACGACCGATGCAAGCACGAGGTAAAATGTGCCCACCGGCAGGTCTGCGAGCTTTTCCACGAGCAGTATGAGGGCGCTTATCGCAAGCGATGAGATCAGACCGGCTGCAAGCCCCGAGCCGGCCACTGCAAGCCGCGGCTTGATCCTCTGCAGCATGCCCACGCTGTCTTTCACTTTCATTGCGGCATGTCTCTTCCTGCTGCGGCCTTCGCGGCACGGACTGCGCTGATTCTCATGAGCGAGCTTGCGATGTACCCGAATATTGCACCCCACACCATGTGGAAGACTATTGCGCTTGTCGCTATCCCTGCGACGAACTGGCTGACGTTTTCAGACAGCATTGTTTCTTGCAGGTTCCCTGGCATCAGCGCGACGACGCGCTCCAGCGATGGCTGGACCAGCAGTACTGTGACTGGCACAAACAGCACCAGCCACACTGCGATCCCAGCCACTACGCCGGCCGCTGTGGCCTTGTACGGGTTGGTCATTATCTTCATCCACCGGACGGACGTCAGCCCAATCATGGCGCCCAGCAGAGTACCAATCAGCAAATGCAGCCCAAAGCCCAGATAAGCAGCGGCGATGAAATCTTCGTACCCAAGGCTCATACCCATTATCGAATAAAACGTGCTTATCGGCAGACCCAGTTCAACTTCCGAGGCTGCTATTGCAGTCGAGATTGACCATGTGGCGATTATTCCGGCGATTGCTCCGTACTTGACCCCCCTGTACCTTACAAGATCGTAAGATTGCGGTAGCATGCCTACTATACTGCAATGTAATATTTTTGCTTTTCAGTTATTGCTGTTATATGATGTATCTTTAATGTTAAAGAAGCTAAATAAAATATTAAAAAATTCTAAAAACATTCAAATTTATCTATCTGTGCGAGGTATACAATATACTT
>DAINRX010000164.1:0-1922 GCA_036741635.1 Nitrososphaera sp. | reverse complement strand
GCCGCAGCCATGAACCTGCTGGCCCATACGTCTGAGCTTGTTGCTTTTCTCATCCTGCGCATATTATAATGTGATCCATTTTACCGGGTTTTACCAAACACAGACCTGTACTGGATTTTCTTTTTGGCAGGCGAAAAGCTAGCCTGCAGCTGCTGCTGTAGTTATGAGCCGTTGGTTCTTTCTAAGCGTTACTTCTGACACACCGGCGGCGTCCGCAATAGCGGCCTGGCTTTTTACCTCGCCGCTGTTGACGCACGACACGTACAGCACCGATGCAGCGAGGCCCATCGGGTCCTTGCCAGCCGCAAGGCCGCTCTTTACTACGTCGTATATCATATTCATCGCCTTGCGCTTTGTGCGCTCGCTGATGTTGGCCTTGTTGGCTACGCGAGAGACGCACTTCACTGGGTCTACCATCGGCACCTTGAGGTCGAGCTCTCGGATAAGTATCCTGTATGCCCGCGCAAGGTCCTTTTCCTTGGTGTTCGTCGCCCTGATGATGTCGTCAAGGGTGCCAGAGATCCCCATCTCCCTCTGGACGATGTAGATGGCCGCGCCCATCACTGCGCGCATCGTCCTGCCGCGCACGAGCCCCTGCTCCTGCGCCCTGCGGTAAATATACGCTGCCTTTTCCACTATTGTGTCCGATAGCCTCAGCGTGCCTCGCAGCCTGTCAAGGTCTACAAAAGCCCACCTGAGGCTCCGCTCGTCTTGCCCCTTTATCCTGAAATCCCACGTGCGCAGCCTGTCAAAGGTCGACCGCATGGCTGCATTGAGCCCGCTGCCTGCGCTTCTGTCCGGCCTACCAATTATGGTTGAAAGGCCCATTCCTGAACGAGCAAGCGAAGTGGGGCTTGTCCTCAACTTGCTTGCCGGCTCTCTGGCAAGGACGCTCCAGTCCTGCTCTTCGTCGCCGACCCTTTCGTGGATGACATAGCCACATTTCGTACAAATGAGCTCACCAGATTCTATGTCTGTGACCTTCTGGCCGTCGCCACAGTTGGGGCAGATAATGACGTTGGGAGCAGGTTTTTTCATCATAATGCCACTCATGCTCTCTATGAGATATAAGAAAAGGAGGAAAATGCCCTAGAAGCTGATCAGAAAGCAAGGTTCCATTACATATATGCACGCGTTTCTAGTGGAACATCAAAAAAATAATTATTAGTTCTCTTATACTTGCAACTTAGTGAAAGAACTACTCAAAAAGTTGTGTAAGCGCCCGGGCCGGGATTCGAACCCGGGTCGGAGGAGTGACAGTCCCCCATACTGGACCGGACTGCACGATTCTGGTTTTTCACTCAGAAGCAACCAGGTATCTCTATACTACCCGGGCGCACGTAAGCCAACTTTTTGTAAAACCAATTAAAATGTTTTGGTCGTAAAGTCAGTTTGGCACAGTACTCTCTAGCAGGGAAAGAACTCTTCTTCAATGCTCTGTAACGATGTAGTATTTTGCATTTCAGACAAAACCATCTTTTCTTCGACCAGCCCATACCTAGTGAGGATCTCTATGTGGTTGTCTATGGTCTTCCAGTCAATGTCAAGCTCATTTGCAAGCTGGAGGCTGTTCCTTGCAGAACCTGCCACAATGTTTAGCAATTTTACCCGGACAGGGCTTCCTCCCATGCGGGCAAACAGCTTGAATGCGTCGTAATCATAGCCCTGCTTGCACCAGGCCGACCTGAGCTTGTCCCTTCAGATGATGACAGTGCCTGCCACCGTTCCCCAAGTAATTGGAAGGATGTATGGAAAGGAATCGTAGATTGGGTTGAAGAATTGTGTGATGACGACCAGCAGCCAGGACACCGGCTCTGAGATCCTGCAGGATCACAGGGCATCGCTCTTTGACAAAGCGAGGGACATACTTTCAATTCCAGTAAGCAGCCATGAATCCTATGCAGAGCCACTGGCACATGACG
>DAINRX010000163.1:0-1988 GCA_036741635.1 Nitrososphaera sp. | reverse complement strand
AGCCAAGTGTGGTTCTTTTACCAGCAGCACAAGGACTTTAAAGTAGACATTTTGAAGGACGAAAGCAGGTTATCTGACATTGTCTTTGAAGCCAAAAAGTCGGGCGCGTTCATAATAGGCGGTGGCATTTCAAAGCACCACACGCTCTGGTGGAACCAGTTCAGAGGCGGCCTTGATTATGCCGTCTACATCACTACGGCGCCAGAGTGGGACGGGAGCCTGAGCGGCGCGCTGGTTGCAGAGGCCATATCGTGGGGCAAGGTCACCACCAAGGCGAGGCAGACAACCATCCACGGCGAGGCGACGACGCTTCTCCCGTTCATATACGCCGCCCTTGCCGCAGGAAGGAATACGTAGATTACGTTTTCCTTTGCTTTGGGCATATAGATTGTTCGGCGGCCGAACGAATCCAAAACGTAGATTACTTAGCAATGTTTAAAAAATACTTACTAATTAACTACCTCGACCTCAAATGGGGATGGAATTTTACGGAGATTCATACAAGGGAAACGACGAGCCAATCTTTGTAGGCATACCGACATTTCTGAAGCTGCCATGGCTGCGAAGCCAAGCAGAGCTCAACAAAGTCAAGCCGGACGTGGCGATAATAGGCGAGCCTTTTGACTTTGGAACTACCATTCGCCCCGGAGCAAGGTACGGCCCAAGGGCAATACGGGCGGCTTCAACCGTGCCATCCCCCCCTTATGAACATTTCAATATCGAGACAGGCGTTGACCCGTTCGGGGTGTTTCGCACGGTCGACTATGGCGACGTTGTTGTGTCGCCCGGCGACGTGGTGGAGTCGCACAGGAGGATGACTGACAAGGTAAAAGAGGTTCTTGACATCGATGGCATCCCTGTGATGCTTGGAGGCGATCACTCTATCACGTTTGCAAACGTCAGGGCGTTTGCCAAGAAGTACAAGAACATTGGCATGATCCACATCGACACCCACGCAGACTGCGCACCGCAGGGCCTCTGTGGCTTCAAGTATGACCACGGCGCGCACATCAGGAGGATAATGGAGCTTGGCTGCCTCAAGGGCAAGAACTACACCCTCATTGGCCCGCGCGGCTACTGGCCGGGACCAGACCTCTACAAGTGGATGGCCGACCAGGACTTCCAGTGGTTCACGATGCTTGATGTTGAAGAGCTTGGCATAGACCAGATAGCCAAGGAGGCTGCCGATAGGGCGAATGACAACGTTGACGGCGTATACATCAGCTGGGACATCGACACGTTTGACCCTGCTTATGCGCCGGGGACGGGCGAGCCGGAGCCAAACGGTCTGACGTCGAGGGAAGGCATGAGGCTCATGCGGTTGCTCTCGACCTCGTTTGACCCAGACAAGTTTGCCTTTGACCTTGTAGAAGTGGCGCCAAACTATGACGTGAGCGACGTCAACTCATATAATGGCGGCATTACGTCTGGTCTCGCAAACAGGCTGATAGTGGAGCTACTGGCAGGGCTTTCGCTCACAAAGAAGGGGCAGATGGAGGGCAAGCCAGTGAGGCCGAGGCAATACCGCGGTAAGGGACACACGTACAGCTTTGGCGGACGCAAGGCAAAGGTGCCTGGGCGCAAATGATCCACGTCAAGGCGACAATCTGGGGCGAGCCTGACGTGCTCCCCTTTACGCGGATATTTGATTATGGCAGCGCTGATGAAGAAATTTTCTTTAGCTCTGCCGCCATGATACAGGAAAAGCTTGCCCGCAAGATGAAGATAAACGCCAACGAAGCGCTAGTAACATACTGTGCGTGTGTCGTAAAATCAATTCGCGCCGGCAGGCCCGAGAGCGACATTCAAGAAGACGCTCAGGAAATCCTGTCTGCCGACAAGGTGATGGTAGGCGTCCCGGAGACCCTGCGCGTGATCACATTTGAGGCAAAGATAGACAGCATGCCGGCCATAAAGATAACATTCAAGGAGCCGATACCAACAAGCAGCTACATGCTGGCAGGCTGAGGCGTGAGAAAAAAATGATA
>DAINRX010000162.1:0-2028 GCA_036741635.1 Nitrososphaera sp. | reverse complement strand
TCAACTACCTTTTCCTGCACGGTCTTGCATGACTTGCACTTGAACTCTAGCTTGACGTACGTCACATCGTCCGTGACTATTAGCGTGTCTGCCACGCCGTTCCTGGCAGCGTCGATTACCTCTTTAGTGCCGTATATGCCAAGGCCCCTGCCAGAGTGGACTTCGCTCATGAACTTTTTCATGAGCTGCTTTTCTTCCATCACGCGGTATTCCGCCAAGGTGCCCTCCTTTTGCGCCTTTTCAATAATCTCGCGCACGCCCTCCTCGCCCGAATATGACGTGTCAAGCGTTGCTATCATGCCTTTCTGGAGCCGGTAGTCAAGGTACTCTTCTTTCAAAAAGTTCTCCTTTGTTGGGCCCGGTCCGCCAACGATTATCCCCTTGACATTGTACTGATCGATAAAGGTCTGCTTGACATGATCCGCTACCCTGTGGTAGTATTCGTTCAGCTCATTTTCTCTGAGCCGCTCAAACCTCCTTGCGGATTGGCCTCCCTGCCTGTGCTTGCCTGCAACGCCAGATGTTATTCTGTCAACGACTTCCCACCGGTCACCGGTAAGTATCCCGATTCCAGTTTCCTGAGTGTCGATTGATAAAATGCCTATCACCTTGTCGTCCTTCATCATGTCCTTGAGGTGGTCTGTCCAAAAGTGGTCGTCACACCTGTACAGGCTGATTTGTATAGGCTTTGGCGGATCGACAGGGTATATCTCTATCTTTTCCTTCCCGATCCCCTTATCATTAGGGATTGCCCCGCAGAATATAACAATCCCGTTTTCAGGCGTGCTCTTGTATCTTTTCAGGTACTCGATTGTAGTACTCAGGGCGTCCTGTACGTGGTTCCTCGTCAGGTCGGACTTGATGTTTGAAGCCGTCCCCGCTTCGTTGCGGAGCTGGGAGATAACGTCAAAAATCGGGCGCTTTGGCGGCACGTATACCGTGACAAGCTCGGTGCCGTGGCCGGATATACTTGACAGTTCGTTTATCATCTTGGTCAGCTTGTACCGCTTGACCGAGTTCCACTTGCCGTCACTACTATTATTGTCTTTGCTCATTGCGTACTGTAACGAGAAAAATTCGCCCACACATAATATAAGGCTATCAAGCTGCTTGGGCCGCCCCAAGTTTATAAGTATCGGAGCCGAGAATGTAGAATCCCACTTCTATGCTCCCACGGCTCGAATACATCAAGCAGGCAAGAATAAGGCTCGGCATAACTCAGAGGAAACTGGCCTCGATGACAGGCGTCAGCACTTCAATGATAAACCAGATAGAGTCTGGCAGATGCAAACCAAGCTATGAAACTGCGAGAAAGATCTTTGAAATCCTCAGCTCGCTTGAGGGCCGCACCTCGATGAAGGCCGGCGACATCTGCAGCCGTCACCTGATATCCGTGCAAAGAGGCGAAAAGCTCCACAAGGCAATAGACATAATGCGCAACAATTCAATCAGCCAGATACCTGTCTTTGACACTTCAAGAGTCGTGGGCATCCTGACCGAGGACGGCCTTGCCAAGATAATGGTAGAGAAGGACGAAAAGGAGCTTCGGAACGTGCAGGTAGCTCATGTTATGGAGCCGCCGGCTCCGATAGTCGACGTCTCGACGCCGGCAAAGGCGCTCATACCGCTTGTGAGGTTTGCCAAGTGCATACTGGTGAGCGAGAAGGGAAACGTCATTGGAATAGTGACGATAACTGACACGCTAAAAATGGTAGAGTAGCTAGTCCTTCAGCTTTTCAAGGCCGACGCAGCAGTCAGCGCACTTCATGCATTCGCTGCATATGCTCACTTCGCTTCCGACCGGAAGCATGGTGCCGCATAGGGCGCATTCCTTACTTGCCTGCACTTGTGTCATGCAATACAATACGGCAAATGATGCTATTTAATTCTTCTACTATTCAGGGATATAACTGTCCGATACATCCATCTTGCTTCTTTTATACCTCGACACGTATATGTGCCACCAGAGCATATGGCCGACTTGATCGAGATAGTCCAGTTCAGGGTGGCAAGACGCATAGACGAAAA
>DAINRX010000161.1:0-2033 GCA_036741635.1 Nitrososphaera sp. | reverse complement strand
GCATCTCGAGTATTTCATGAATGGAAGCTGGCGCCACAGTAGCGCAAGATGCAAGCTTCGTGTAAATAAGGACTGCAAAATGTAGAGTTTCTTCGCGTACCGTAGATGCACGCGCGCAATGCAGTATCCTCGAAAGCCAGAAGGTAGGGTTTTCTGGGTTATTATTTCTAGCGGGAGCGGATACTTGCGCCCCTGTTTTGCGCATCAAAGGTCTTTCTTAGTGCCGGAGCGTCATTCTCGTGTCCCGGATGTAACCTGATGTGGATCCAGTATTCAGAATTTGTTATCGGGTTTTTGCAAACAGGGCAGTTGCATAACCGCACTTGGATGCCCTACAAAGCTAGGATGTATTGTTAAATTGCACATGTTGCATTTTTCCAAGGTAATTCTCTGTGTGCCGCCTGCAATTAGTATGTATGTATCTATCGGTCGAGCTAGGCGGCACAAACAACTACTATTTTGCATGGACAACAACGCGAGGCTGCCTTATTTGCGCGGATATCTGTCGTCCAGCTCATCGAGCAATTTTTGCGCGTTCTCCGGGTCAAGCCTTTTGATTATAAAGTCTATCTTTTCTTCCTGCCTGTCGTGCTCTTCCCTTGACTGTGGAGAGCCCACATACCAAAGGAACGAAAGCCCTGCAACCTGCCATATCAACTGCAAGAACTCAGACTGCCAGTTTTCCATCGTATCGCGGAATGTCCTGTTAAAATAGCCAGCAGCTTCAACCGGCTGGCCGTGCTCCCCCTGCTCTGCCACATACGCGTACCACGCAAAGACCCAGTGGGCCGATAGGCTGATGGCGAAAAATCCAAGCGTCACCCACAGGTAGCCTCGCTTGCTTTTTCTAAGGCGCAGTTTTGACTTTTTCTTAGGCAGCCTTGTGAACTGCAACGCGTTAGCTGAGCTCACATCACAAATAATAACAGCTGGAGATTATCCATCTCCATTCTTATTAGCTAATAGCTATGAAGCATTTCACGCAAGATGCCGCAATGCCGCAAACTAGTAGCTAAATGCTAGAGCTATTCAGTACTGAAAAGCTTCAAAACGCATTTTAGCGGGTTTGGCCAGCTCTGGCATAGAGCTGGCGGTGCGAATTGGCCAAAAGGATGGCTCAAGGAGCACAGCATTGACCCCAAGCCCAAGAAGTCGTGGACGCTGGCAGTGAAGAAGATATGCTCGCTAAAGCCGAGCATCAAGTCCCGGTACTCTCTTGGGTCGGCATACAAGTAGGCCGGGCTTTTAGGACCTACCAGTAGGCGCTCTCGGAGTCTTTTTTCTCAAGCACATTCGCTTCTCTGGATAACATAGTGGTGGCGGTGGTGGTGATGTATTCCTTGACCCCGTCCAATCCCTTGAATACCCCCTCTGGTGCAAACACAGAGGGTGCCTTTGTCGTTGGCAAGTCGTCGCCGCAGCAGCTCTCTACAAACTTGCTGACGTCGTACTCTACAAATTCGATGCCATTTTTCCTGAGAAGGCCGATCGCCTTCGCCGAGTCAGAGCTGCCGTCAAAAATAAGAACAGGTTTGCGCTTTCCCATATGCCATTTCCCTGGTCATCATTTATACGTGATTAGCACGTGGTTGTCGAACCTCACAAATGCGTCATACCACTGAAGCCTGCGCCTGACTTTTGAATTCAACCTTGATGTCACCTCCCTGTGACTGCCGTTCCAATGAATTACAAAATGCCGGCCGGCTTTACGCAAAGCATCATGCGAGCCCGCCCTGAAGTGGCGGAGGAACGCCTGGCTGAAAACCGTGCATCTGTCGCAGTCCCTCATGTACGACGACGAAAAGCCGTATGCTTCCCCTACGACGCATGTCTCCGGCAACGCCATCTGGTGGTGCCATAGAATGCGTCTTGGACCTGCGCGGGGCAATTGTTCCAGCAGCCTGCCGTGCCAGGTCGGAGCGATATCTCCAAGAGTCAGGGCTTCCTGCTTTTGTGCCGGCGCGCAGCAATTGCCATTGGTTCTGGAAGTGGTTTTTAAAATCCCATAAGAAGAAGCCTGCATCAAAGATTTT
>DAINRX010000160.1:0-2033 GCA_036741635.1 Nitrososphaera sp. | reverse complement strand
CCAAGTAAACACCGAGTTTGCTTCCCTGCCGCGCGCCTAGGCCTTGCCATCCTGCATCGTGTAGACCTTGTAGAGCTGGCCCGTGTGCCTGTCGGTGTACTTCCATTCTTCCACGCCGAACTTTACTTCCTTGAATTTCGTTCTTATTGAAGGGTGCAGCATCTTGTGGACGTCCTCGCCTATTGAAATCCCATTTGGCCTTGTCAGCGAGGTTATCTTGGCGGCAATGTTCATGCAGTACCCGAGTATGTCTATCGGCGAGCTCTTGTCATGGCCGTACTGCACGATTACGTTTTCGCCTTCGTCCATCCCTATCTTGACGTTCAGCTCAGGGTAGTCGTATTGGTTCAGGATCGGGTTGATGCCGTTCTTGACCACGGTCAGCATCGACCTTGCGCACTGCACCGCCCTGTCGCACGCAAGGAGCTTGTTATAGCTTGCCGGAAAGAACGCAATGACGGCGTCGCCGACGTACTTTAGCACGTAGCCTTCGTGGCTGTAGACCACCGAGGACATTTCATAAGCAAACGCCCTGACTATGGTGGACAGCTTGTCCACCGGCAGGGTCATGCTCATGTTTGTTGAGCCCACGAGGTCTGCATACAGTATTACAAGCGGTATTTTCGAGCTGACGTGGCTGAGGAGGTATTCCTGCCCCGGCGCAAGTGACGAGTCGTACTGAAAGCGGCGCTTGAGGGCCCGCCAGAGCCGGTCTTGCGTCTGTGAAACGAGGGTCTCGGAATCGACGGTCTTTGTTTGAACGCTGGTCTCATTCTTACTGCTGCTGCTGCTGCCGCTCATCATCATGTTGAACAGCGCCTTGGCGGTCTTGTCCTGCTGCTGCTGCTGCTGCTGCTCCTCCTTGCCCTTGTTGTTATCCTGCTTGTCCGCCTTGGAGGCCAAATCCGTTCGTGCTATCTTGTCAAATGTGGCATTTAAATGTCATTGAATATATTAAACACTGTTACGCACCTGTGGAGCGTGAGGACGCCGCTCAAGGGTGACGACTACTTTTGCAGGCAGGTAAACGCCGCGTTTGGGAAGGTGGAGCAAGCTTATCTCGAAGCCATCAAGTCTTCGATAGCGATGCGCAAGGCAGGCGCGATGCTGGGCGATGGCACCGTGGCGCAGGTCGACACGTTCGACCCGCAGAGTGTGCTGGCATTCTACCAGAGGCTGGCAAACGCTCTTGCAGGCTGGGCGTCGGCCGGCATTTCAAAGTCGGCCACTGAAGACCTGCGCCGGCTTTACTGCCAGTTTGCAAAAGAGGCCGGCAAGAAATACCATATCATCTGCTATTTCGGCGTCCAGTTCCACGCCGTGCCCTATTACAGAGTCGACAGGCGCGTCATAGAGGCACAGAAGGAGCTTGCAAAAATCGCGAAGGACGCCGGCGCCGTCTTCAAGTCGATGGCTGGCGCTGCGGACAAGGCGCTGCAGGCAGAGCTGGAAAAGAAGGGATACGCCAACCTTGATTTTCAGGATCTCTTTACAAAAATGTTTGACGACGAAAGCCTAGTTGAAGAGCTCGACAAAAAGGCCACGTCGGTTGAAAGCCAGTTCCCTGAATTTGAAGAGATGCGGAAAAAGAAGGCCAAGCTCTTTGCCGAGTTGAACGACCTTCTAATTGAATTATATCAAACGTCACCGGTTTTGATGGACTACAACAGACTCATGCAGGGCGAAGAAGGGGTCACGACCTACTTTGACATCGAAGTCATAAAGAACAAAAAGACAAAGGCAAGGGAGGCATACCTCAACACGCAGGCTATCTCAAAGGAAGCGGCTGACACAGTCGCTACTGAACTGCATAAAGTCGCAGAGGCGCTGTCAAGGGCTGCGCGCTAGCTCGCCCACATTTTTCTTCCAAGCGCCTGAAACCCGGCAAGGGCCGCGATTGCTATGACAGTTGTCGCGATGCTGTACATCGCGGCGGCCGCTATGCCTGACGAGTCAAACAGGAAGCCAAAAACAAGGTTCGCCGCAAGAAATGAAAACCCGATGACCATATTGTACAAGCCATAGGCGGTGCC
>DAINRX010000159.1:0-2072 GCA_036741635.1 Nitrososphaera sp. | reverse complement strand
TTTCTTAACGGGATTCAGGCTGGCTCGGTGGTCAAGTCGTACCTGCTGACCCGGCGCGGGATAGAGGTTCCCGGCGAAGGCACGACTCCTGTGCCCGAGTTCATAGACAGCGTGCTTCGCTTTGCAAACTACCCCAAGCGGAAGATAGAGGTGCTAACCGACCTTGAAGACCATCTGAACAAGATATACACGTTGATAGGATCGCAACAGGTGCAGTGACCATATCGGTAATATCTACTAGTTTTTTATTAGCGAGGGATTTATTATACCCCTACTTTCCAATTTATGTTGAAATACAGAAGCCGGACTGATATTGTTGCGGCGAATCTGGAAATAGCTTTGGATGGTGTGATCAAGACCAAGATTTTGTACAAGGCATTCCTGTCGTTTCCACAGATGAAGGAATACCTGGCGGTTCTTCAAGAAAAAGGGTTGCTGGAACACCTTGCAACGGATCACGAGTACCGCATGACTGACAAGGGAAAGCAGTTCCTGAAAATGTACAAAGATGTCGGCCGGATAATGTTTCCAAGCTGTACAGCAACAAAGCCAGCATCAGTAGAAAGCAATATGATGCTACAGCGGCTCCTCGATCTACTTCTGCTTCTTGTCCATTATTATTGCAGCCACGGCCAGTAAGGCATTCCGCGGATGTTGCATTGCTTCCTCAAGATCGCCTTGGCCTTCCTGTCAGCCTCGACCTCGCTTGTGCCGCCCTTGAGGTACTGCAGCATCAGCTCCTCGTACAGCTTTTTTGCACGCTCCTCCGTCAGCTCCTTGTAGTGCTTTTTGTTGCTGGCAGCAACAACCATTTCGTCCTGCCTGTCTGCGCCCTTCATTTCGACGTACTCCTGGCGGCAGGCTTCGCACGAGTCGTCGAAAAACTCGGTGTGGACAGGGCACTTCTTCATTCACATCGCCGGTTCCTGTTCAATCTCCAAGCTACTGTCTGCCTTGGCTGAAATGCCCATTATGGCCAAAATGGGCCGGGCGTTTTCAAGCCCCTCCCGCTTGATGATGTTGCGCGCCATCTTTAACCGGTACGCTGGCGCCCAGTGTTGCCCTATTTTGTACTTGCCCCTCATGTCTGAAGCCATCACCTTGATTATCGCTACTTCGCGCACCACATGCATATTTGCATCAAGCATCTCGTACCTGCCCTCCTTCTGGTACTTTTCCATGAGCGCATTGAGCGCCCTCGCTTTTTCCTCGGCGTCCTCCACGATCTCAGCCCTGCCCTTGATTACGACGCTGATGTAAAGCGTGTCTGCCTGCGACGCGTCCGTAGGGTGAAAGTAGTAGGAAGGCAGGAAGCAGATGTGCTGGTCGACTTCAAACCCCACATTCGGGTTGCGTCGGATGTTGTCGAGCTTTTCGCCGAATGGGTGTGAGTGCATGTATATTGCGCCGTCGGCGTAGACAAAGTTCATCGGGATTACCTGCGGGTAGCCGTTCTTGTCGATTGAAGCTAGCCGGCCGGCAGGCTGGCTGTTGAGAAAGTCAATTATCTTCTGCTTTGATTGTATCTCATACTTTTTTACCAGCTGCAAGCGTACTTGCTCCTATCACATAGGATGACGCACTGCTGTTAAAAGTTTAACGAGTTACGAGAAGGCTGCCGTAATTTTGTGCAGACTAGATGCCAAAAATCATGGGTTTGCAATAACGAGCTCTGCTGTCTAAATTAGTGCTCATTTGGTTTTGTCATTTAATCAAATCTAAGAAGGCTTACGTCAGACATAACCTCGCTCTCCCGTGTATGAATGACAAAATAACTTGAGTGTAGTTTTTGTAGATGTTATGTCAAAACAGACCCACCAAAAATTAGAGAGGTTATGGGCGCACGCCAGACCGCACGACGTACGCAGCCAGACCCCGACAATTTGCACGACGGCGACGACGTGCGATTGCACGATTGTAAATATGAGAGTTAAGCATTGAGTCGGCATCTACTGGCTTGAAATATGGAACAGAAAATTCGTATTTGTTAGACATTTTCGCCCGCCGTACTTAACCACGGTTTTTCAAAAGCTATCGGCATAATTAGACTTCGATATTCTCGTTTTTAAAAA
>DAINRX010000158.1:0-2166 GCA_036741635.1 Nitrososphaera sp. | reverse complement strand
ACAGGGTCGTCGCAGATGCACTCTGTCGGATGGAAGCCGCAGGTGGCGCACTTGGTGTCCAGATGTGATACTATTATCTTGTAATGGTGCTGCCACTGGCCGTCCCATTCTTCCCGCACGTTCTTGACAATAATGGAGTCGCCCACCTGTACGCCCATGAGATATCTGCTTCCAAGGGCCTGTTCGACTATGCCTGCCGCTTCGAACCAGCTTCGGGTGCGTATGACCCTGCTTCTCTTTTTGCGGGCTATGCCGCCCAGCTTGACTAATTGCACTACAGCAATAATCCGCAGGCAAACTATGTGAACATTCACAGCAGACGCTATTCCTGCATTTGCTTTTTCAACACAAAGTAGAAGAAATTACTATCAGATGCATTCTATTAGGCATTAAATATGATGGTAAATAGTCTGTATCGTGGGGCTTAGACAACAGCAAGGGAGAATCCAAACTATAATGATAATAGAGGATGAGGGGGATGTCCTTCTCGTCTACAGGGACTTTCTTGAAAAAAGGGGCTATACGATAGAGGCGAGCGCGCCCACGGCAAACGAGGCGCTGCGCGACTATGACACGTACAGGCCGGATCTGGTGATAATAGACTATAGGCTGCCCGGCAACATGAACGGGCTTGAAGCGGCAGAGAAAATTCTGCGCAAAGACCCGGCGGCAAGAGTGCTGGTGATAACAGCCTACGAAAACGTCAGGCGCGAGTTGAAGGAGAACAGGTTCTTTGACGGCAAGAAAATCTCGGTGCTCGTCAAGCCGGTGCAGCTTGGGCGCCTTGCCAAGATCATTGCAGGCCTATAGCAGCTCGAACTTGCTCCCCCTTGCGTCAGGGTACGGCGGCGGCAGGCCCATTTCTTCAAAGTTGTAATAGTAGACGTGCCCCCTTATTGGCTCGTTCTTTGCCGCCCTCCGGCCGTTGTCGCTTGCAAGTATTTCCCATGCTGCAAACCCTTCGCCAAAGTCACGTGCGCCGGCTGCATCATTATTATCTTGCAGGTGCTCCTGCCACAATCTTGATCGCAATTCCTTCGCAAGTTTGGGCGACGCTAACCCCAAGTTCAGCTCGCTAGAGTCCCGAAAGCCGTTCTTGTCAATGTTTGCAGAGCCGACCGTGACCCACCTGTCGTCCGCTATCATTATTTTCGAGTGAACGTAAATCTGCCTGCGCCTGTCGCTTGGCTCTCCCTGCGATATGAGCGAATAGGTTTTCACCCTGCCTTCGCCGGCGCGCCGGAGGACGGCAAGGTTGTCATTGACGTCGTTGACGCTCATCTTGGCTATCATGCTTCCGATAAACCCAGGGAGATTTGGCTCCATCGGGCTGACGATTATCACTCGGAGGTCTGGTTCTTCTTGCAGCCGCTTTTCAAGCAACTTTGTCGCAAAAGAGTTCTGGAACGGGAACTGGTTCTCGATGTAGATGCTCTTTTTTGCCTTCCGGAACATTGCCGCATACCACGCCTGAATGCTCCCGTCCTTGTCAAGCTCGTTCCAGGTGCGGAGCGCGACGGCATGCATGCTCCCGCAGCTCCCGCGGGTAGTGAAATTTGACTTTATCTTGAGCCTGCTGACCCGCCCGACATCCTTCGTCTCGGAATATGCCCAGCGCTGGTAAAAGTGGTATATGAGGTCCCATACGACCGGCCCGCTCACCATAGCGTGCACATCGTGCCAAGGCTCCGAGCCGCCGTCGCGCAGAGGGTTGTCGTATTCGTGGCTGCTTGTGTCCCATTTGCCCCTTGATAAGTCAAGCCCGCCACAGAACCCAACCTGATTGTCCACTATGACTATTTTTTCGTGGTGCGCAGATGTGATCGTTGGCGCGGTGTTGTCGATCTTTACCATCAATTTGTCAGAAATGCCACTGCTCTTTGCAATTTCGTTTATAGTTTCAACTTCGTCGGCTCTGCCGTCTATTCCCCGCTCGTCGGCCCCTGGCAAAAGCCGGAGCACAAGCCGGGGCTCCCACACGATTATTTTCACTTCGACGCCTTCCTCTGCCTTTTCCACCAAAAGCTTTTGTAGAGGGTATGCTTCATGGCTGTGGCCTGCGAATGCTATTGGCTGATCGGGATTTCTTACAAACCTAAGAGCTGGGTCAAGGTCATAGTTGGCGATGTATACGCACGCCTTGGCCTGGTGAATCTTGTCGTACAT
>DAINRX010000157.1:0-2278 GCA_036741635.1 Nitrososphaera sp. | reverse complement strand
CTCCAAATAAAACGAATATGAAATCTGTGTCTAGCCTTTAAATTCGCGGATTGCCCGGCAGCGTATGATACGACAGATGCATCCAGAGGATCTGAAGACGATATGGCAGTGCGGAGAATGCGGGCGGAACTTTGTCTTCTACTCTGACGTCGAGTTCCACAAGGCAGAGTTCAACCACTCGAAAATGATATCGTTAGATTTTCCTCCCCGCAGAGGCAGCAAGGCGCCGGTGAGGTTTACGCGCGGCCAGACCAGGCTCGCATTCAGGCTTGCCGACGGTGCCATGGCAAGGGTCATGATTGAGTACAAGTACTACCCATCAAGTCACGACATAAGCTATGTCGAGGTGACCTACTCTGACAAGAGGCTGGAGTACATGATTGAAGGCAATCCCCGGATGATAAGAAACATCGACAGCTATCTCCGCCAGAGGCTCATCCGCCAGTCTGACAGATCAGTTGGGCTCAAGTAAAGCGCCCAGCCTCTTGACTAAGTCATCCATCGCGATCGGCTTTTTAAGAAAGCACTTGACTTCGTTCAACATCGGGAATAAGACAGCAAATTCCTTGCGACACGTTTCAAATGCAGCAGTCAGGAAGCAGACCTTGGCATTTCCGTCAATCTGCCGTATTTCCTTGTACAGCTCAAAGCCAGTCATTCCTGGCATCCGGACATCCGGCAGCAAAAGGTCGTAATTGCTCGGCCGAAATTCGCGTAGCACTTTTTGCGGGTCATTGTATGTGTCAACCTTAAAGCCGCTGCGCTCAAGGCCCGCCTTGAAGATCGTCGTGATATCCTGTTCGTCGTCGACAACAAGGACGCGCCATTTCCTTGACGCTCTGTAAGAATTAATTATTTAAGATCGACGGTGCTATATATATATACATATGCTGGCAAAAGTTAAATAAAATTGTGCCATCCACGGAAATTGGATGCGGCTGCGCCAAGCCCTGTCAAGAACTCCCGCCGCGGCGCCTTTTGTCAAGTGGGCCGGCGGCAAGACGCAGCTACTGCATGAGCTCGACGCGCACGTCCCTGAGCAGTTTGAAAGGTATTTTGAGCCGTTCCTTGGCGGAGGCGCGTTTTTCTTTCGCCTTGCTTCAACGCGCAGGTTCTCCGCCTACCTTTCTGACGCGAATCTCGAGCTTGTCAACGCGTACAGAGTCGTCAAGTCCGACGTCGGAGGGCTGATAGGGATCCTCGAAAAGCACGAGCGAGGATACAGAAAGGACCCAACCCCGTTCTATTACGGGCTTAGGTCTTCTAGGCCTGGCGGCAGTGTGGGAAGGGCAGCCAGGCTCATTGCGCTCAACAAGACCTGCTACAACGGTCTCTACAGGGTGAATAGGAGCGGCGAGTTCAACGTGCCGATGGGCAGGTACAGAAACCCGAAGATATGCGACGTTGAGCAGCTAAGAAGCTCTAGCGCCGCGCTCAATTACACAAACGCGCAAATCATTGCATGCGACTACAAGCAGGCGCTGAGAAAGGCGCGGGAGGGAGACGTTATCTACCTTGACCCGCCGTTCCATCCACTGAATCCGACTGCCAGCTTTGTAGACTATACCCAGAGCGGCTTTGGTGAAAAAGACCAGGCCGAGCTTGCAAGAGTGTTCAAGGACCTTGATAGGAAAAAGTGCAGGGTGCTGCTTAGCAATTCAGACACCAACCTGACAAGGGACCTCTACTTGGGGTTTCCGCAGCGCTCAGTCAGGGTCAACCGCGCCATCAGCTGCAAGGGGTCTTTGCGCACCGGCTACAGCGAGCTCCTAGTGCGCAACTTTGAAAAGTAGAACTCTTTTCTTTAATCTTTAAGGCAGATATTTTGCAGCGGTACAGCATGTCAGGCAGCAGCGAAGGCCCGAGGATTCTGTGGGAGCAACTTAAGGGCAAGAAGGTAAAGGCAAACGATGGCAAGGAGCTTGGCGAGATAAAAGAGATATCCCAGAACTACCTCCGCCTAGAAAAAGGCATTGTAAACAAGGACAAGTTCTGGATCCCTAAGTACGTCGCCGATGCGTACGACGGCAAGGTGCTCTGGCTTTTGGCCAATAGCGACGATGTCATAAAGAGCTATGTGCATGGAACTCAGCCGGAAGCCCAGCAATACACCCGCGACTTTGAAACATTCAAATCAACGCCGTACGGGAAAAAGGCGGTCTATCTGCCGGACTTTGACCAGAACATACGTGTTACCGAGGAAAGGACGGCCACAGGCTCTGGCGAGTACAAGAACATACGCGACCTAGAATAAAAAGCGCCTTGAGCATATAAGAGA
>DAINRX010000156.1:0-2286 GCA_036741635.1 Nitrososphaera sp. | reverse complement strand
CAGGCGCCTTTGGAGCGAGATAGGCTTAAATGGAACATTACAAAAAAAGTAGATCGAATTGTTACCAGCAGCAGCGGGCTATGACCGAGCCATTACTGTATTTTCACCAGACGGCAGGCTTTACCAAGTAGAATACGCGATTGAAACCGTCAGACGCGGAACGCTTGCAATAGGCGTCAAGAGCAAGGATGGCGTAATTCTGGCAGTAGAAGAAAAGGCCAGAAAGCTCCAGATATCAAATGTTACACAAAAGATCTTTCAGGTTGACGACCACATCGGCGTCGCAGCCGCAGGCTACATTCCTGACGCGCGCACGCAGGTCGACCACGCGAGATTCTTTGCCCAGAGTAACAGGCTAATCTACGACGAGCCTGTCGACGTAGAGGGTGTCGCCAAGAACATTGCCGACATGGCCCAGCAGTTCACGCAATATGCTGGCGTGAGGCCGTTTGGCGTTGCGCTGATACTTGCAGGCGTCGACAAGAACGGCTCTGCGCTGTTCCTGACCGACCCGAGCGGGACCTACATCGGCTACGACGCAGTTGCCATCGGCGCAGGCAGCGACCAGGTGACTGAATTTCTTGAAAAGAGCTACAAGCCTGAGTTCGGCCTTGATGAAGCCGCAGCCCTTGCAATCGAGTCGATTTACCTCGTGAGCGAGGAAAAGACCGGCACAAGGCACGTAAAGATGGCGATAATCGACAACAAGACCAAGGCGATGCGCAAGATTGAGGACGAGGACATCGACAGGTACGCATCGATGGCCAAGGAAAGGGCCGGCAAGCGGGGCGCCTGAACCTTATCATTTTGGTAAAATTAATTTAAGGAATAGTTGCTCAGCTGAACCATATTATGGTAGCGAAAATAGGCGCCAAAGCTCCAAACCTTCAAGTTTCTACATGGGTCCAGGGCAAGCCGACCAACATTGACAAAGAAAAAGGCAACGTTGTTCTAGTTGAAGTATTTCAGGTCAACTGCCCTGGCTGCTTTATCTATGGCATCCCTGAGGCGATAGACATTTACAAAAAGTACAAGGACAAGGGGCTTACTGTTCTTGGCATGGCGACAGCCTTTGAAGACTATGACAAGAACACGGTTGAAAACCTGCAGAAGCTGGTCACCACAGGCGAGGTTATCGGCGAAACCTACAGGGCCTTGGCGCAATACGGCCAGCTAAAGGACGGCAACAAGCTGCCGTACAAGATACCGTTTCCTGTTGGATTTGACCTTCTCAAGAAGGAAAATGGTCAAATGACAGATAGCAAGGTTATGGACTTTATCGAAGCCAACATTCCTGATTTTCGATCGTACAGCGAAAAAGACAGACAGGTACTGGTAGAGCGGGTCAAGCAGTATTTACGCACAAAGGAATATTCTGCCAAGACCTTTGAAGATTACGCGCTGAGAGGGACGCCTTCGAGCATCCTTGTCGACAGAAAGGGCATTCTCCGCTCGACATTCTTTGGATCAAACGGCTTTCTGGAAGGCGCTGTGGAAGAGCTGCTGAAAGAATGATATGCCAGACTTTTGGGTCGCGATACCGGATTCCTCGCTGTCAGACGAGCAGACAAAGCGTGACAAGAGCATCAAGATAGCCCAGTTTGCCCGCGCCTGCTCTATCTTCCGGGTTAAGAAGATATACGTCTACCATGACTCGTTGTCGCAGTTTGAAAAGGATGACTCTGACTTGCTCAAGACGATTTTGCGCTTTCTTGATACTCCTCAATACCTACGCACAACGCTGTACCCGAGGATGCACCAGCTGGAATATGCCGGCATTCTTCATCCGATAAAGGCTCCACATCACAAGCCTCCAGAGGACATCAAGAAGGTGCGGGCTGGCGATGTACGGACGGGCGTCCTTGCAAAGGTCAAGGGCCAGCTGTTCGTTCAAGTCGGGCTTGGGTCGCTCGTGCCGTTTGTTGGACAGGGATTTGAAGGCAAGAAAGTCAACGTCAAGTTCACCGCACCATACCCGAATTTGCGAGCAATTGAGGCCACAGAGCAGGACATTTTCGAGTACTGGGGCTATGAAGTAAAAGAAGTGCCCTCGCTTGCCAAGCTTCTCGCGAGCATAGAGAGCAACACTGAAGTCGTTATAACCTCAAGAAAGGGTAGCTACTTCAAGAACGTCGAAGCAAAGATGATCGAACGGACGAAAAACGCGCAGAACATATTGGTAGTATTTGGAGCGCCCAAGCACGGCGTCCATGACATTCTGGCAAAGGAAGGCTCAAGCGTCAAACCTTACGAGTTTGTGGTAAACATGTTTCCAAACCAAGGCAC
>DAINRX010000155.1:0-2296 GCA_036741635.1 Nitrososphaera sp. | reverse complement strand
AGCCCTTCGAGCGCTTCTTCCTCTTTCTTCTCTTCCTTCTTTTCTTCAGCTGCCTTGGATGGAGCCGCTCCCCCTGCCGCCGGGGCTGCGCCACCTGCCGCAGGAGCTGCTGTTGCTGCTGCCATTGCAACCGGGGCCGCCTTGAGCGCCTCTTCAATGTTGACTTCGCTCAATGCCGCTACCAGCGCCTTTACCCTCACATCGTCCGGAGTGGCGCCTGCAGCCTTGACAACGCTCTTGACACTATCCTCGGTGATATTCTGCTTTAACTTGTGTAGCAGTAAAGCCGCATATACGTATTCCATAGTAGAACTGCATCCATCTCCCACCATATTTGAACCTAACGCCTTTAGTCAGGTTTTTCTCATCATGTAGAACCGCCGCTTTTTCTCTGGCAGCCTTTCAATGGCATAGCGAAGCATGGTTCGAGGCATGGCCGTGCAGTGGCTGTCCAGAAACGCCTGTACCGCGGCCGGGTCCCTCTTGCCTACCTCGCGCAGCATCCACCCGGCGGCCTTGTGTATGAGGTCATGACTGTCGCCAAGAAGCATCTCTGCGATCTTGAGCGTATCAGAAAAGTCGTCATTCCTGATGAAGTGAAGAGTGGCCACGATCGCGACCCTCCTCTCCCAGACGTTGCTCGACCCTGCAAGCTTGTAAAGCAGCGACCTGCCGCCGTATGCCAAGTGCGCCCCGAGTATGTTTGGCGCCGTCAAATCAACAAGATCCCAGTTGTTGACCATGCTCAGATTTTTGATGTAAAATTTGGCAATCTCTTGTTTTTCCTCTTCAGTTCCGCTGGAATATTTTTGCATAAGGATCAGGAGGGCAACGAGCCGCTCTTCGTGAATTTTGGACTCAAGCAGCGCGTTGATGTCTTGCAGCGTGGCGTCGCTCCTGTACTTCTTGGCTATCTTTCTCGATTCAGGGACCATGACGCCGAGGAAAACGTCGCCCTCGCCATACTGGCCAGGCCCCGTCTTGAAGAACCGCTGGAGTATGACAGCCTTCTTTGGATCGGCCGCCTTTCTCAGGTCTTTTCTGATGTTCTCCATTGTTTGCATTTGCAGTACCAAGATTATTGTTGTTTTTGTAGTAGTAGTGGACCGGGTGGGATTCGAACCCACGACCACCTACGTGTCCTCTGCCGTTGCGACAGCATGCAAGGCAGGTATTCTACCGGACTAAACTACCGGCCCACAGAATTTTAGCCAAGATTTTGATAATTTAAGTGTATTATTATTATTATTATTATTAGTAAGAGTGGCTCTCTACTTTGTGCTGCCGCAGGTTCTTCCACGAGCCAAAGGTCTTGCCGCACTTTTCGCAGGAATACTGCATGCGCCTAGTGTTGGTGTTGACGTTTTCAGAGGCGCCGCCTGCCATGTTGAAGCGGACAAGCCTCTTTGCTATCCTGACCAAGCGGCAGTGTTTGGCTGCAGGTTCTATATGGAGATTTGTATTGTCGTTGAAATAATACACACACAGGCAGAGAGAGAATTAGTCAAGGCCGGTGAGCAGGCCGTCCGCCTTCATCTTTTCTGCATGTGCAGAAATGTATCTCCAGATTATGTCGGCCCTGTCTGACTGAAAGTCCCAAGGTGCAACAAGCACCAAGTCGTTGTCCCTTATCCACATCCTGCGCTTTATCTTGCCCCGTATCCGGCAGGTTCTCACCTTGCCGTCTGTGCACTTTACTATTATGTTGTCGCCTCCAACCAGCTTGATGACGCGGCCCAAGAGCTCGCCTTCCTGAGGCATCACCATTTCCTTCAACTCTGATTCGGAAAGTACCTTTTTTTTGCCTATCTTAGATCGAAACTATTCATGGTGAAATGGGGTTAAAAGTGTACTGTTGCTGACATTGCTACACCACGAATAAATAACGCTACCATTGAAAGTTTGAACGGGCCGTTAGCTCAGCTTGGTGGAGCGTTCGACTGATAATCGAAAGGTCGAGGGTTCAAATCCCTTACGGCCCACTTTGATCTTGTCATCTTAATTAGGCCCGGTGTGTATAGTATGTGTTGGCTACCGAGCAAGACCCCATTTCTATATTCAAGTATGCCCCCGGTCATCCGAATCGAAAAGGCAGTATCCTAAAAGGTTCAAAGTCTTTCTAGATTTCCTAAAGTTAGAAGGCACATTCGAAGAACAGGCAAAAGAATTCCTCAGATAAGGAAAACTCAATCCTACTCGGGCTATGGATTCGATAATGAGATTCGTAACCTTCCAGATAGAAAGAGCTCCACGTAATTGCCTGTCTCCATTTCTTTAGCGGATTCGGTTTTATTAT
>DAINRX010000154.1:0-2317 GCA_036741635.1 Nitrososphaera sp. | reverse complement strand
TCGTAGCGCCACAGCAAATACCGGTCTTGGTCAGTCATCAGGCTCTTCACCGGCACCGATGGCTCAGAGTGGCCGCCTTCAAGCAGGGCGTTGTCGTGCCACACGGGGTACTTGGACCATTCCGAGTCGAGCGACTCGGGCCTGTTTCTGGCAAAGAGCAGCGACGGCCTGTATGCCGCTATCATGCTAAATGCCACCATAGACGCTCCGAGGAAAAAGTGCATATTGGCAGCTGTTGCCACTGTCCCCGGCGAATACAGCGTCCACGTAAACCGGGTATTTCCAAAGTACGCCTCGCCCGGCTCGGGAGTCGAGTAATACGGCAGAATTATCGAGTTGTGCATTAGGACAATGCCCAGTACACATATGACAAGGGGCACCAGTCCCTTCCATACCACCGACAGGGCAATAAATGCGACGAGCACTATCGCGCTTGCCTGAACGACGTTTACGATTATTGGGTTGACGACTTGGAAGGTCGAGGTGAAAAGGTACATGAAGAACAAGAGCGTGATGCAAACGATGTCAAGCGCAAACAGCCTTGACTGGTTGCGGTAGAACCAAGGATACATTCTGCTCAAAGTTCCTTTCCTTGTGCGCTGTGGAGCAGAAAATCCTGTTGCCATGGCACAATATATAATGAGTAGCTGCGCATTAAGCGTTACGCGATCGCAAGGTTTTTTGAGTCAGTCGGCGAGAAACTATACCATAGTGCCTCTGTTCGGGCTTTTCAACAAGAAGGAAGGCAATGCGCCGCCAGAGGTGCCGGCGATTTCTGCGCCTGCTGCAGGTGCTCTATCCATTCAGCAGGCCCAGGAGCTTTTGCGGCAGATCGAATCGGCAAGAGCAAAAGAGCTGGCGGCCCGCCTTGTGCAGGTAAAAGAGTCCGCTGCGCAGTCCCTCAGAATTATAGACAAGATAGCAGGCGACATGGAGCGTGAAAAGATCAAGCTCGAGGGCCTCGAGCAGAGGTTCAAGTCGGTGGTTGAAAACTCCAGAAGGACGGTGGTGGCGTCGCTCAGGCGCGAAGCGTCGTCCGAGCTTCCGCTGCCCCAGTCCGCAAATGACGCCAGAAAGTTCAAGGAAAGGTTTGAAACGATGATGAAGCGCTTTGGAGAGGTCAGCGGCTCGCACAGCAGGATGCTCAACAGCTTTATGAAAAAGCACGCCGGCAGGATGAAGGACGAGTTTGAAGCGCTGACGAAACTGCTGAACGAAACAAAGGCGATAATGTCAGGGTTCGATCAAAAGCGTGAGCCGCTTGTGAAATGCAGCGGCATACTGAACACGGCCTCGCAAAAGGCGTCGTCCATCAGGTCTAGCGAGGCGTACCTGCAGAGCGCGGAAAAAGAGGCTGCAGGCATTGAAGGTGAGCTCGAAAGGCTGAAGAGCGAACTGGCCGCGCTGAAGGAGTCGGCAGAATTTGGACAGGCGTCAGCAATTGCGCAAAAGGTTGCCGAGGCCGAAAGGCAGCAGGAGCAGCTTCGCTCCGAAGTGCGCGACCTCTTTTCCCACGCCTCCCGGGCGTTTACAAAGTATTCGTATGGCATTTCGAGAGAAACTGAAGCGCGCCTGCGGATGATGTCTGACGAGCCGTGGAAGGTGCTATGCGAAAGCGACATATCGCTGTACTCTTCGCTTCTACTTGAGATCCGCAAGTCGATAGGCTCTGGCAGCATCCAGCTGAAAGATTCCGACAGAATGCTGCAATACCTTGACGCCATAGTGGAGTCGTTGCCGGAGCTTCATGGAAGGGCGCAGCGCATAGAGGAAAAGATCGATTCCCTGCGGCAGGGCGACAGCAGCGGCAACGCCGTGCTCATGGCCGCAGAGATGGAAGAAAAGACGGCTCAGCTTGCCGAAGAGCTGGCAAGGATCAGGCAGGCTCAGGAGCAGCAGAGGCGCCAGATAGCAGAAAAAAGCGCAGAGGTGGACTCGCTGCTAAAGGAAGCCAGCGGGATCCTGTACGAGCTAACAGGCCAGAGGTATTCAATCCAGTACTAGCTAGCTGGCTGCATCATAAGCCTCGTCTATGACCCGATCAAAAGTCAAGTACGGGTGGGCACACCTGAGGAGTTTTGGAGTCTCACCTTCCGTCAGGACGATAAAGCTGGAAGGCGCGTCAAACCCTATCTGCCGGGCAAGGTTGTAGCTGTCCATAACAAGGCCGGCGTACCTGCCCGAGTCCACGCACTTGGAAAAGCTGTCCATGTCGGCTGTGCCACTGTCAGCGGCAAAAACTGCTTTATATGCTGTCTTTGTTTAACCAGCCGGCGGTGTCTTGTCTTCCAGATGGTTATTGTAAAGGTAACCGATG
>DAINRX010000153.1:0-2349 GCA_036741635.1 Nitrososphaera sp. | reverse complement strand
TCGGGGCCGGAAATGCTGATAAAGTGGGCGTTGCTCTCGTTTGCAACTGCTTTAGCCAGTAGAGTCTTGCCTGTGCCGGGGGGCCCATGCAGCAACACGCCAGTGGGAGCCTCGATACCCAGCTTTTCAAAGATCTCTGGATGTCGCAGCGGCAGCTCTATCATTTCGCGCACCTTTTGGATCTCTTCTTTCAAGCCGCCAATATCCTCGTAAGACACCTGAGGAACCCCGCGCATCGTTTCTGCTCCGACTTCTGTGATGCTGAATACCGTCTTTGGAGTCACGAGAGCCGCATTTTCGGAAGTGACGACGGGCGTTATACCTGCAATTTGAAACGTGAGCCTGCCGCCAAAGTATGGAACCATCACGTTGTCGCCCTTGACAACCGGTATGCTTTCAAGCGCGTCTGCAAGGTATCTTTCATCGATTGGCGGTATGGGCTCTAGGGGAGCCACCATAACTTTTTGGGCCGATACCGCCTTTATCTTCTTGACAATCACCGTGTCGCCTATTGCTATGCCGGCGTTGTTCCTCACAAGGCCGTCTACACGGATTATGCCCTTGCCCTCATCGGAGGGGTAAAGGGGTAAACACTTGGCAACCGTCCTGCGCTTGCCTCTGACTTCGACTACATCGCCGGTGCTCATGCCGAGCGAGTCCATTACGTCATAATCAATCCTTGCAATTCCGCGGCCGACATCCCTCGTGTATGACTCGAGTGCCTTGAGCGTTATCGTAGTAGAGTTATCCGGAGCCATGATCTTAGATCGCTTTATATAATGGCGGAAATTGCTAATGAATGTACAGACGGGAAAGGAGAGTACAATTGCTTTTTTTCTGGGTATGCTCTGTTGTTGCAGTCTGCCCTGCCGGCGCTGGAATGGCAATGTCATTTGCACACATGAGTAACAACTCATATAAACAATAATTTCGTTCGAAAAAAATTATCGGGTAGGTAGATCGACGACAACTTTGCAAAGAAAAAGAATAGCGTATTGATACTTGGCGCAGGAAGGATACGGCGGAATATTTGCGGCGGCAACCTGTGCAATGAAAGAAAACACCCTTTTTTGACGTCACTCTGGTCGACAAGAGCCCTTACCACCAGCCAGCTTCTTCTCCCATCCAGATCAGATTTATTAGATATGGTACGCCAGCTAGCTCGTCACAATCATGGTAGCAGCTGCTGCCGCCTCCAGAAAGGGAAAAGCGGGCAAAAAGGCAACGATGCAGGATGTCGACCTGCTGATGAGGATAGCCAAGCTGTACAACACCGACTATGACTTTCAGGCAACAGAATGGTTCTGGGGAAGCTTTCATGAAGACACCATCGAGAAGTTCACGAGCAAGTGGCCGCAAGGGAGCAGGGAGTACCAGTTCCTTGAAAGGTTCACCTCGAAATTCGAGCTCGCTGGCCTTCTGATAAAGAAAGGATTCCTGAGCGCGGACCTCTTCTTTGACCGCTACGGCTCGCTCCGGACGGAATGGGGCAAGTGCAGGCCGATAATCTACGGCCTGCGGGAGAAGTGGAACGAGCCGCGATACCGCGAGAACTTTCAGCTTCTGGCAGAGCTTGGAAAGAAATGGCAGGAAACGCACCCGCCCAAGGTCGGGTGATGATCATTACGCAAGCGCAAATTTCATGCCTGCATTGCTTGCGCCGTCGGCCACCGCATAGCAGATGCAGCCGTCCTTGATCATCGGTTTGTCAAACAATACCGGGTACCTGGCACCTGCGCTGTCGCTGTTTGGCACGAGCCTGCTGTACGGCCGGTAAGTTATCGCTGAGGAGACATCGTCGGGAATGCCGTACATGAGGTTTGAGACCTCGACCCTGTACCGCACGGGGAACGGCGGGCCGCCGGCCTTGTTCCACCACTCTATCCCGGTAAACTGGTTCTTGCCTTCATAGGTAATTCCTACTCTTCCGCCGCCGGCATTGAAGACAAAGTTCTCAGTTTCCTTCGTGTTCTGGTCGGTGACGGAATACTCTATAGACCTGCTGTCCTTTCGCATTACTATCTGCCGCAAGTACGAATGGCCGACAATGGGCAGCACCTTGGTGAACTTGTAGCGGTTGACCCCGCCAAATATCGCCCAAAAGTTGTCCCTGTCGTTGAACTGGCATATCAGGTTCAGCTCGACTGGCACATTCCGCCTGTCAAACACTTCAAGCAGGTAGAGCATCCACGACCTGTCCGGCATGCGGTTTCCCATGTCTTCCCGGATCGTGATGGTGTCAGTCACTGCAGCAACGCCTCTTGGAAACGAGGATGATGATGATGCGGCAAGGCACATCGACCCGACCCAAAAGTGACCCATGCCAATTGATGCTCAATGATCGTTAAT
>DAINRX010000152.1:0-2356 GCA_036741635.1 Nitrososphaera sp. | reverse complement strand
AGTAATTTTCATTAAATGACAGCCAAACAAGATGGAGCTAGCTGCCCCTATTGTCAGTCCAAGTTCAAGGACAACGAGGAACTGTCAAAGCATATAGACAGGATACACCACGGCTCCGGCCTGCTTGAAGGCGACAGCAGAAAATGGTAAATGACCTCACACCTTTTTTTCAGTCTGTTTTGCAGCTCAAATCAGTCAAGCGCGCCGGCTGGGTCTCGAAAGTAAAAGTTGAAAGCGCCGAGTCAGTTGCCGACCACACGTTCTCGATGTGTGCGATGGCCATGTTGCTTGCAGACATGCTGGGGCTTGACGCGCAAAGGGCAATGAAGATGGTGATCCTGCACGACCTTGCAGAGTCGATAGTGGGCGACTATATGCCCGGCGACGTGACAGCGAAACAAAAAATCGCCAAGGAAAAAAAGGCGATGAAGGCTATACTTGCCGGCCTGCCCAAGAAAATTAGGGCGGAGTACGAAAAGATCTGGCTTGAATATTTACAGAACAAAACTGGCGTCGCCAAATTTGTTCACAGGATAGACAAGCTGGAAATGGCGCTGCAGGCAAACCAGTACGCAAAGCAAGGGTATGCAAACACTTTCCTTGCGCCGTTCTTTGAATCTGCTAAATCCGCAGTAGGCGACGAAGGCGACATTGTTAGCGAAATCCTAAACTCTTTAAGGCCGGCGCCTGCTACAAAATAACAGCGCAATGCAGTATTTCATGGCTCTCAAGATGGGCGAAAAACGGGTCAAGGCTGCGCAGGAACTGCTCACCCTCTACGCGGGGCACGCCATGCCGGCCCTTGCGCTCAAGGACAACAAGGACAACAAGTGGGAGCCCGTGGGAGAAGAGACGCTTTACGCCGTGGTCAAGGAGGACGCCGGCTACATGATCGCGTTCTGCGACAAGAACGGCATCGCCAAGTCGATTGCGCAGTGGTTCTCTGAGGATGTCAAGAACGAGATAGTCGCAAAAATAAAGGCCGAACAGAACATGCAGGAGTACTTCGGCAAGCTGTCGCTTCCAATATAATATATAACTTTATTATTACCGAAATAGGCTTTTACGGTCATATACCTTGGCAGACGGTAAGTTCGAGCAGGAAGTCGAGGTAAGTGGACATCTCATTGATTCCATGATACTGACGAGGATATTTGACAGCGTCATGGACCTCAAGGGCGACTTTCAGGTCCTCGAGTTTACGGTAGGCAAGAAAAAGAAGGACCCAAGCTATGCCCGGCTGATGGTGCGAGGCAAGACCCAGCAGCACCTCGAAGACATACTCGAGCTTGTCTACCGCGCCGGCGCCCAGCCGGTCTCGGTGCAGGAAGCTAGGCTCGAGCCTGCTCCCAAGGATATGGTCATGCCCGACGACTTTTATAGCACCACGAATAACGCCACTCAGGTCTACTACGGCGGCAAGTGGATAGGCGTGCAGAACATGATGATGGACAAGTGCATCGTGGTCGACACCCAAAGAAAGACTGCCGAGTGCAAGATGGTACGAGACATCGTCAAGGGCGACATGGTGGTGGTAGGCGAGCGGGGCATCAAGATAATCCCGCTGGAGCGCCCAAGGGAAGGGATTGACATTTTCCAGTTCATGAGCAGCGCGAGCTCGAGCGAGCGCCCCACGCAGCATATCGCGCGCAAGGTCGCAACCGACATCTACAGCACGAAAAAGGAGGGCGGCAAGATAGTCGTCGTGTCCGGGCCGGTGCTAGTACACTCTGGCGCAGCCGAGGCGCTGGCATCACTGATAAGGATGGGCTACGTCGACGGCCTGCTGGCAGGCAACGCGCTTGCGGTGCACGACGTTGAAAACGCGCTTATGGGCACCTCGCTTGGCATGCGGGTCAAGGATGGCACGCTTGCGGTAAGAGGGCACCGCAATCACATGCAGGCCGTCAACGAGGTCTTCAAGGCCGGCGGGCTCAAGGCGATGGTGCAGAAAAAGATTTTGAAAAGCGGCGTGATGTACGAGTGCGTAATGAACGACGTGCCGTTTGTTCTGGCCGGCTCTATCAGAGACGACGGGCCGCTGCCTGACGTTGTCACGGACGTTGTAGAGGCCCAGAGAAAATACAAGCAGGTTGTCCATGGGGCTAGGATGGTGCTGATGCTGTCGACAATGCTCCACTCTATCGCAGTGGGCAACATGCTACCTGCGTCCGTCAAGGTAGTGGCTGTGGACATAAGCCAGCCTGTGGTGACCAAGCTTATAGACAGGGGCACCGCACAGGCGATAGGTATCGTGACAGATGTCGGCGCGTTCTTGCCAATAGTAGTGGACCACCTTAAGCAAATGGCCAGAAGAAGCAAGTAACTATATAGTTAAGGTAGAGCTAGTAATCAA
>DAINRX010000151.1:0-2371 GCA_036741635.1 Nitrososphaera sp. | reverse complement strand
TGGCGACGACTACAATGTATGATTCTAGGCCGGCAGACATCGACAGCGAGCTGTACAGGCTGTCGGCAGAAGCGCTCGGCTCTGAAGAGATCGCCAAGTTCGCCGTCGGCGAAGTGCTGCCGCTTGCCGCAGAAAAGGACGCCAGGTCGGTCTTGGATCTGGCATGGGAAGCGTACAAGTCAAGGAGGTTCAACCCCAAATGATAAAGGACATACAGCTCAAGGATTTCATCGCCCACAGGGACACCAAACTCGAATTTGGCAAGGGGGTGACGATTTTTGTCGGGCACAACGGCTCCGGCAAGTCGTCGATAATAGACGCGATAACTTTTGCCCTCTTTGGCAAGCACACGAGAAAGTCAAACAAGAACCTCGTAAGGAGGGGTGCCGGGCAGGCCATGGTGCAGATGCGCTTTGCCCTAAATTCAAGGGAATTTCAGGCGACAAGGGCACTTGGCGGCTCTGGCAGCCAGTCATTTTCGCAGTTTGTGCTCGTTTCAGATGGCAGCAGGGCAGTGAACAGGCCGATAGTAGGAGGCGAAAGGAAGCAGTTTGGCGAGTCAATGAGCGGCGAAATAGCCAAGGTGCTCGGGCTTGGCTATGACAAGATGTGCGTCGCAGCCGTCGTGCAGCAGGGCGAGCTCGTAAAGATAGTGGAGGCCCAGCCAAGGGAGTTCAAGGAGCTGCTCAACGGGCTTATTGGCATCGACAGGCTTGACTTGGCGTATGAGACGATGCGCGATGTTATCCTTGGCTTTCGGGAGCGCCTGCGCGACGAAACAGGATACACTGACGAAGAAATCCCCAAGATCGAAAAGCTGATAGAAGAAAAGGAGCAGGCGCTAAAGCAGGCCGGGTCGCTTCTGGCAGAATTTGAAGACGAAAAAAGGCTGCTGGAGGGCAGGATAGCTCAGCTGGAAAAAGAGATTGAGAGGCTCGAGCCGATGGTTCAAAAGACGCAGGAGCTCCAGAACAGAGAGAAGCTCCTCGTGCGCCACGCTAATGAAAAGCGCAGCCTGATCGCAAGCGAAGTGTCAAGGCTAGAGAGGCTCGCCAGGGAAGCCAAGGGCTCGCTTTTGGTGCTCAAGGATAGAGACGAGGTGCATATGCGGCTTGAAATGGTCAAGGCCGAAGTAGAGGAAGTTCAGGCAAAGACGGAGGAAAACGAGGGCATGTCTGGCAAGCTGCGCGGACTCTTGGAATGCGCCGGCCGGCTCCAAGTAGTCGACGGCAAATGCCCGGTATGCAATTCGCCTGTTTCAAAGGTGAACGAAATGTTTGACACCGGGCATATACAAGCAGAGATCAAGCGCAGGGCTGACGAAAAATCCAGGCTGCGGCAGGCCCGGGTTGAGTTGAAAAAGGAAGAGCAGCAGCTCACCGAGCAGGACAAGAAAATCGCAGCGGCAGACAAGTTCCTCTTGAATAATTCAATTCACTCGACTGACGACGTGTCCAAGCTAGAGGCCGATCTGGACAGCAAGAAAAACGATCTAGCCAAGCTGCCAAAAGAGATTGTCAAGGTAGGCGACGACCCCTTCCAGATGGCAATCGACGGCGTCTCAAGGGCGCTTGCTGAAGAGATAGCGACGCTGAGGGAGCAGGTCCAGGGCTTTAGCTACCACCAGTACACCGACGCCAAGCTGGAAAGGACAAAGATGTTGGAAAGGCTGCAGGGAACAAGCGCCAAGATAGGCGCACACCAGAAAACGATAGACGACGCCAGAATGGCGATAGATTCTGCAAAGAAAGCCATAGAACGGCTGCGGGAGGCCTCAGGGTTTGTCAAGACGCTGGAAAAGATACGGTCGCACGTGTTCAACAGGGACGGGACTGTGGGCATGAGCCTGCGCTCGTGGGCTCTTTCCGTGATATCGAGCAAGGCGTCCGAATACGCGTCGCTCTTTAACATCGGCATTTCAAGAATCGAGCTTGCGGAAAAGGCACGAGAAATAGCGATAACCTGCTACGGGCGGCATGGCGAAATAGACATGGATTCATTGAGCGGCGGCGAAAAGGTCGCAGTCGCCCTCGCCCTCAGGCTTGCCATCGCGTACATGATGGGCTCAAACAAGCTCGATTTTGTAATTCTAGACGAGCCAACCACGCACTTGGACGAAGAAAGGAGGAAGGCACTTGTCAAGATAATATCTGAGGCGTTCAGGGAGGGCACCGGGCCGCTTGCTCAGATGATAATAATAACCCACGACTCGGACATCTTTGAAGATTCCGAAGTGGACAAGATATTCCGGTTTGCAATGACGGCAGACGGGTCGCGCGTCCTGCCGGAATGATATAATAAATATATTTTTCACCGCTTGTAGTCGTCTTCAAGCCTGACGATGTCTCTGACTCATCGAACTCGCCCATTG
>DAINRX010000150.1:0-2380 GCA_036741635.1 Nitrososphaera sp. | reverse complement strand
TCGGCCTTGGAGCACGCAATGACTATAGTCGTCTTGTCGGTATGGTAGAGGTCAAACGTCGGCCCTTGGTGGCGCTCGACGTCGCCGATGTAGTCCTTAACCTTGGTCTCAAGCGAGGACAATAATTCGATCTTGTCTCCCCTCATTTCGTGCTGGTCAAGCGTCCATGCTATTGCCACCTTTGTCCTGCTGGCCTTCAGGTCGCGCTTTTTCAACGTGCTCCTGATCTGGTCAATGAGGTACTTTATGTAGCCCTCTATGCCCTTGATGCTGCCGTTCACGAGATACATCAGTGGCCCTGCGCCGTCAAGCGAAGACCCGATTATGCGAAGGTCGTACAACCCGCCGGTCACGTCGTCGATGTAGAGGTCAGCAAACGACCCGCGCATGAGCTCGCTTCCGATGTTGCTGCTGTCGGTGGCTTTCTTGCAGATTTCAAGGATGCTGGCCATGCCGGAGTAATGGCTCAGGGTCTTGATTACATGCGCAAGCTCGGCAGAATTGATGTCCATAAATTTCAGCTTGCGGCGCGTGTCCGGATCGTAAAGCATCTTGGATAGGTTGTTGTCTTGCTTGGACTTGACAGAGCCGATGAGCGTCTCAGAGCCGGTGCCGGCTATGGGGCTCATCGGCAGGTAGTAATAAGAGATGTCCTTGTCGACTGTCATGCCAGTCATGTGCTCTATTAGGGCGATGTTTTCGTTGTTGCCCCCGACCCCTGTCGGCAGCATGTAAACCACGGAAGCGCTGCGCTTGAGCGCCTTTATCGCGTCCTTGAACTTGGTCGTTACGTCGCCCTTGACGTCTGGTCCCACCTTCCTTATCTTGGGGGCAAAGTAGACGTACGAGGCGTTGCTTATCGCGATATCGACAGGCTCTAGGTCCAGCAAGGGCTCGTCCTCGACAAGCGAGCTTACGTTTGGATAAGTGCGAGCGATATCGGGCTTGAGCGAAATTGCCATCCTCACCGACTCGTCGATAAGAGAGACCTTGGAGCCCTTGACAGCTATTGAAGAAGCTATCCTGTATCCTTCAGTGCTCAGGCCGTATACTGCGACGGAAGATGATGGTGATGATGCTGTACTCAAAGTCTAGACTGAGCTCCCCCGAGTATCCCCACGATCTACTCACGTTATATCTACAAAACTAGTTAAAGAAAAGGTTTTTCCATCGGCCTTCTGCTAGATGTCATGTTTGCTGAAGATCTGGTTCGACATTTTGACGCCAAAGCAGGTGATGTTCTTCAGGCGGGCCGCCAGCCTGCTCCGCAAGTCAGGACATGAAGTCCTGTGCACGTCAAGGAAATACAGGGAAGCCGTCGAGCTGGCCAAGATAAAGAAGCTCGACCTCACAGTCGTAGGCAGCCACGGCGGCGCGGACAGGTATAGCAAGCTTCGCCAGAGCGCTGGCAGGACGTACGAGCTGGCAGAGGCAGTCAAGCGCTTTTCGCCTGATATTGCAGTCGCGTTCGCGTCGCCGGAAGCAGCCAGGGTTGCTTTTGGCCTCGGGATCAAGCACATCCAGTTCAACGACTCGCCGCATGCCGAAGCGGTCGCAAGGCTGACCGTTCCTCTAGCGAGCAAACTTTTCTGCCCGTGGGTGATACCATATCAGGCATGGACCGGCTACGGCATAGCAAGGAAGAGCATTGTGCGCTACCGCGCGCTTGACCCGGCGGCGTGGCTCAAGCATAGCGAGGAAAAAGCCAGAGAGGATTATTACGGCAGTAAGTCAATCTTGCTCCGGCTTGAGGAGAACAAAGCGTCGTACGTCGCCGACAGGCATCTTGGGACCGCAAATACCATAGATAATTTTGTAAGCGAGCTGCACCAGTCAGCGGACATTATCGTGCTGTGCAGGTACCAGGACCAGATAGCAGAGGTAGAGTCGCGCTACGGGAGCAAGGTGCGCGTACTCAAGGATGTCGTTGACGGCACCGCGCTCATCAGGTCTGTGCAGCTTTTCGTCGGCGCCGGGGGAACCATGACTGCCGAGGCGGCGCTCCTTGGCAAGCCTACCATTTCGATAACGCCATTCAACTTTAATATCGAGAGATATCTGGTCAGGATCGGCCTTGTGACAAAAGCCACTGAGCCCAGAACGCTTGTCGGGGCGGCCAAGAGAATGATCTCTGACGACCAGTACCAGAAGGCCCAGAAGAAAAAGGCCGATAAAATAATGGCAGCCATGGAGGACCCCACAGACAGGATGATAGCCGCCATAAACGCCTTAAGATTATAAAGACGCAAATGATAGGTGAAGTTACGCCCGGAAGCCCGGTGGAGGAAAAGATCCAGTTTTCCGCTGAATGTAGTGGCCAAGCATAGGGGCCTTTGGAGCCCTTGACCCCAGTTCGAATCTGGGCCGGGCTATTTTTAAC
>DAINRX010000149.1:0-2425 GCA_036741635.1 Nitrososphaera sp. | reverse complement strand
GGGGCAGGCTTGGACGCAGCCACAGCCGCGGCTGCCATCGTCTTTTGCCTTTTAACAATGCACAGTTGATTGTGAACGTCTCTCATGCTTTCCAGTGTGATCGGGTTGCTGTGCCTAAGAAGGGTTCCACAGTCTTCGCACACATATTCCGCTATGGTAGTAGAGGACACGAGTTACTATGGATATTAACTCATTTATTAATTATTTGAACTGCCCACCGTAGCTTTTTATTAACAGCATCTGGCTTGTATCTCTGCCCGAGCAACATGTTTGACAACAGGATCTTTCTGGACAGGTTTTCTAAGGAAGAAGCGGCAGCTCTGAAGGGTCATTTCTCAAACGTTGACAAGGCTGTTTTCGCCATAATTACGCCAAAGCAGGTCGATAGAGGGGCGTTGATGTCAAGGTACTCGCGCACGGACAAGACTATGCGCCGGGTTTTCTTGGATGAATTTGCAAAGAACCCGAACAGGGGAGAGGAATTTTACAGGCGCGTCCTGCTCGAATACGGCGACGACTCGGTTGCCGAGCTCGGAGAGGCTCAGGTGGCCGTTGAAGGCATTTCCAACATTGCGGCAAAAAAGATCGAGGACCGCAGGATCGGACTATCCTACTTGGAGAAATCGTCCCGCTATGTCGCATTTGACCAGAAGGTCGGCGGCTATTACAGGTACTGCAGGGAAGAGGGCATTATGGCGTCAAGCCACGCTGACCGATACCTTGAGACCTGCGACCATTCGTTTGACGTTTACAGCAAGAGCATACAGACGCTGCAGACATTCCTGAAGGAAAGGGAGCCGATTGATCGCTTCAACTTCTTTGACTCCGCATCACAGCACGAAGTGCCCTTTGGCAGCTTGAAATCAGACAAGGAAGTCGAGGCTGCTAAGCGCATATACAACATCACGATAAAGACCAAGGCGCTCGACCTTTTGCGCGGCCTTTTGCCTGCCGCAACGATGACAAACGTCGGCATTACCGGCAACGGCAGGGCATTTGAATACCTGCTTACCCTGATGTACAGCTCGAGGCTGAAAGAGCTAAGGTCGATTGCCGAACAGCTGTTTGGCGAGCTCAATGCAGTCATTCCTTCGTTTATTCGTCGGGCAAACGACAGGTACGGCCAGGCGCTGCAAGAGTACATAGCAAAGACCGAAGGCGCGGTCAGCAAGTTGGTAGAAAATCATCTCTCCGGGCTTGTTACAGAAGAAAACCCCGAGCCTGTGAGGCTGCTTGATCATGAGGACAATTTCCAAGCGGAAGTAAAGGTCGCCTCTGCAATCCTGTACGAGCAGGCAAAGGGTCAGTCGCTTCATCGGATAACCAACTATGTCAAGTCGATGTCAACGGAGGACAGGAACCGGATAATCAGGTCATATACTGAGTTTCGCACAAACCGCCGGCACAGGCCGGGGAGGGCATTTGAAATGGTCGACTATACTTTCGAGCTGTTTACGAACTTTGGCATGTTCCGCGACCTGCACCGTCATCGGGTTCTCACGATGGAGCGGCAATTTCTGTCAACAAGGCACGGCTACGACCTCCCGCTCGAGCTCATGCAGGCTGGGCTTGATAAGGACTTTCAGGACTCAATGTACCTGTCAAAGAGCGTCTATGAGGCAATTGCCAAAACGATGCCTGAAGAGGCACAGTACGTCGTCAATTTTGCCTACCGCTACCCTTACTTTATCAAGATGAACCTGCGGGAAGCGTGCCACCTGATAGAGCTGCGGACGGCTCCGCAGGGCCACCCTGACTACCGCGCAGTGTGTCAGAGGATGTACGGCGAGATCAAGCGGGTTCACCCGACGCTTGCCGAGGGGATCAAGTTTGCCGACATGAACGCCTACCAGCTCGAGAGGTTCGATGCCGAGAAAAAGACTGAGAAGAAGCGTCAGCAAGCTGGTTAGCCATTATATGGTTTTTAATGCCATTTGATGGTAGTAAACACCGATGTTAACCAACGTTTATATATTGCCATTTAATACCATTAGATGGTAATCAAAATGGTCGACAAGACAATCAAGGATGAAGCAAGAGCAGACGTTCGCGACGTGTACGACACAATGAGGGACAACCTCATCAGAACAGTAGACGAGTTTGCAAAGGTTCAGCCGCAGTACTCCCAGTCAATTTCTAACCTTCAGCTGGACTACATCCAGACAACCAAGAACATGATCCAGACTTCATTTTCTGCCCAGAAGCAGTTTGCAAGCGTCTGGAACGTGCCAGGAGTGCCATACGGCGACCTGTTCGCCAGGCAGTCAAACGAAATGACCAACAACGCCATCAGGTCGGTCGGCATCAACAACCAGCTGACAATCAACGCACTGGACGCAGCAAGAGAGAACTTGAAGATCTATAACAGGACTGTTGACGCAGTCACCGACTTTTCCACCAACGTCGCAAAGGCTTGGACAACTTT
>DAINRX010000148.1:0-2608 GCA_036741635.1 Nitrososphaera sp. | reverse complement strand
GCCTACTCTGTGCTGAATGAGTGTCCGCACGAGCAGCTCTTCGTCACGTTGGGGTTGTTGATCTTGAAGCCAGAACCCATCAGACTCTCGATGTAGTCGATATTGGTGCCTCTCAGGTACCTCTGGCTGTAGCTGTCGACTAGCAACTTTACGCCATTCTGCTCAATGACCTTGTCATCTTCGTCAGCCTTCTCTTCAAATCCCATTCCATAGGACAGACCCGCACATCCGCCGCCTGAGACGTACACTCTCAGGTAGAGGCCTGCATTGCCCTCCTGCTTCATAAATTCGGCAACCTTCTCAGCTGCCTTGGGGGTTATCGTTATCGTTTGATGCTGAACACTTTCCATACGGGCTAATTTGGTCTTTTTACTATAATAACTTTTGCTTGTGTGCTTTTTTACTTCGCCGCTGCAGCCTTTTCTTCTTCGGCCTTTGGCTGCTCGGCCTTTTTCTGCTCTGCCGGCGCCGAGTAGTTTTCAACGAACCTGATGTTTTTGACGCTAGTAACAAACTTGAATATGTCGTTTGCAACGGCCCTCTTGATTACTTGGAGCCCTTCTGCAAGGAACGCTTCCTCTGGCAGCTCAATATCGAGGTTTGGCGCCGCCAGGTTAACCTTGACCTTGGTGTCGTCAAGGCCCATCCTTCTCCTTACAAGGGCGCTTACCTTGTCGCTGTCGCTGTCCAGCTTTTTGACGACGTTGACGTCGTACAAAAGCGTCCTGCCGGCGAACCTGTGGTTAAAGTCGACCTGTATCCTGCCAGAGCCGACGTAGCGGACAATTCCGGTCCTGTCGTCCACTTCAATGACGTCTCCAACTGAAACCTCGTCAGCCTTGTCGCCAAGCTTGCGCTGTGGGATCATCCTCACTTTGTTTGGGTCTCTGTCGCCAAAGCCCTTGTCAGGGGTGACCTCGACATTGAGCTTGTCGCCAACACTTGCCTTTGCCAGCGCCTCATCCAAGCCCTTGAGCACCCAGCTCTCGCCAACTGACACGAGCCGCGGCTCGTACTTGCGCGTAGGGTCGTAGAGCTCTGTCTTTTTCGCCTCTTCTTCGCGTGTAGTCTCAAAAACCTCGTTAGTATCTTTAACTCTAGCAGTATAATCCACCAGTACAAGAGAACCCTTCTCCAAAGTCATAGAAAACGGCTGATGTTTCACCTTATATTAATTTAACAATTCAAAAAAGTGGAAGGCATCAGCCAAGCGCCTTTAGCCTGTCCATGGCTACCGATGTGGCTTCCGGGTTGGTCTTGACGCCAAGCATGTTCATTGCCGACGCTATGGACGAAATTGTCCTCATGACATGGTACCTGCCAACTTCGCCCATGGAGCCCACTCTGAAGACCTTGCCCTTGAGGTCGCCAAAGCCTCCTGCAATAAGCACCTTGAATTCGCTTGATAGGAGCCCGCGGAACTTTTTGTCGTCCATTCCCTGCAGGTAGTTGACAGCAATTATCATGTTGCTCCTTGCGTCTGGCTTGGCAAACGGAGTCAGCCCGAGGGCGCTCAGGCCGGCGTAGAACGCCTCTGCGCATACTCTGTGGCGTCTTATCCTGTTTTCCATGCCTTCTTCAAGCACCATATCCAGCGCTTCTCTGAAGGCGTTGTAGAGCGGCAGCGCCGGGGTGAACGGAGTCTCAAAGTGGTCCTCGTAGTACTTGAAGTAGCGCTTCAGGTTCAAATACTGCGTCGGCGGCGGGTTTTCCTCCATGTATTTCTTAGCGCGCTTGCTTATCGATATCGGAGCGACGCCCGGCGGGGCCGCAAGGGCCTTTTGCGATGCAGTAATGCAGATGTCAATGTTCCACTTGTCGACAGGCAGCTCGTCGCCACCAAGGATGGATACCGAGTCGGCGATAAAGTAGGCGCCCTTTCTTGACGCCAGCTGTCCAAGCTTGTCCATATACCTTATGGTGGTACCGGTTGATGTTTCGTTGTAGACTGCATAGAGGGCTTTGATGTCCTTGTGCTTGTCAAACGCTTCCTCGAACTTGTCGTAAGGCGGGTTCTCGCCGGGTGGCGCGTTTATCCTGATCGCCTGGCCGCCCCAGCTGTCAATCAAGTCTGCAAGGCGGGTGCTGAACTCGCCATTGACCGGGATAACAGCCTTGTCGCCCCTTTTTATCAGGTTGACGACTGACGCCTCGACAGCACCAGTTCCTGAAGTGGTAAGAAGCACAATGTCGTTTGAAGTCATGAAGACCTTTTGCGTCTTCTCCACGATCGACTTGTATAACGTCCGGAAATCGTCGCTCCTATGGTTTATCACAGGCGCAAGCATTGCCTGCATAACTCTGTTTGGCACATTCGTTGGGCCGGGGAGCATTACGAGGTATTCCATATTATAATCTCGAGAAAAGCGGGCGTGCCAGCCATATTTAAATTAATTTACAATACCGGCAACCGCGCAACGTTTTATAAAACTGGGTATTGGAGATGTGTTGTGTAGTAAATGAAAGAGCGTCGTTCCACCATCCTGCGCCACGCTGAGAAAAAAGGGTGCAGCGCAGTCGCAGCATTTGAGCCGGAAAACGTGTTCTACCTGACAGGGTTCTGGGGTGAGGCAATTGCAGTGTGCACAGAGAAAGGCACAAAGCTGAT
>DAINRX010000147.1:0-2700 GCA_036741635.1 Nitrososphaera sp. | reverse complement strand
TTATTAACAAAAGTATATATTCTTAATAACATCTCATAGGATCGTTGGATAACAAAATTGCAATAGGGATCGCAGTTGTGGCTGCCGCTGTAGCAGTCATTGTGCCGCTCGCAGTAATAGCCAGCACACAAAACAATGCAGCGCCGGCCGAAGAAGATGCTGCCGCTAGCAATCAAAAGGTCATCAAGGTCATTACGTCATTCTTTCCGCTGTACGATTTTGCCAGAAACGTCGGAGGCGACAGGGTCGAGGTAACGTCGATGATCCCTGCTGGAGCCGAGCCGCACGACTGGGAGCCGACCATAAGGCAGGTAGCCGATGCCAGTTCGGCAGACATATTTGTTTACAACGGTGCCAGCTTTGAGAGCTGGGCTCAGAACATCGAAGCCAAGTTTGTAGTCAACACCAGCGAAGGGTTGGAGCTTCTAGAAGCCACAGACGAGGAAGAGCACGAAGGAGAGGTGGAGGAAGAAGAAGAAGAGAAGCACAGTGACATGGACCCGCACATCTGGCTTGACCCGATCTATGCAAAACACCAAGTCGGGCTGATCCGCGATGGGCTCGTCAAAATCGATCCTGACAATGCTCAATATTACAACGATAATGCCGACAGGTTCATGGCAGAGCTTGACAAGTTGGACGCCTCGATAAGATCAGAGCTATCCGGCTGCGAGAAGAAGGACTTTATCGCATTCCACAGCGCGTTCAGCTACTTTGCAAATAGGTACGGATTGAACCAGCACAGCGTGCACAGAGGCCTTCCGGAAGGCGAGGTCCCGCCGCAGCGCCTGCAGGAAATAGTTGATCTGGCAAAGGAATTAAAGATCGACACGATATATTCAGAAGAGTTGGTTGATCCGCGCCTTGCCGAAGCAATAGCAGAAGAGATCCCTGGCGGCAGAGTTCTCGTGCTGAGCCCCATTGAAGGTCTTGAGGAGGAAGAGCAGGCAGCGGGGCTTGGGTACATCGACAAGATGGAGCAAAACTTGGACAACCTGAAGGCTGGTTTGGATTGCAGCAGCAGGCAGCAGTAAACGTCGATAGGGTGTCGTACCGCTACGAGCATGGCACAGCCCTAGACAACATCTCGTTCTTGGTGGACGAGGGCGACCTGCTTGGCATGATAGGGCCAAACGGCGCCGGCAAGACCACACTATTCAGCTGCATGCTCGGACTGCTAGACGACTATCAGGGTACGATTACTATTTTTGGTGAGGACATCAGGAAAAGCCGCAAGGTGCTCAGGTCAATAGGCTACGTGCCGCAAAAGAATTCGATCGACCGGGGCTTCCCGGCGACAGTTGAGGAAATAGTATCGCTTGGCATGATGACCGGCGGCAAGCAGCCTTACTCGGAAAAGATAGCGTCTGCGCTTGAAACAGTGGGGCTGTCCCGGGAAAAGGGCAGAAGGATTGGCGAGCTGTCGGGCGGGCAGCAGCAGCGTGCTCTTATCGCAAAAGCGCTGGTGAACGATCCCCGCCTGCTGATACTGGACGAGCCGGCAACTGGCATCGACCTCGAGAGCCAGAACAGGTTCTACTCGCTGATAAAAAAGCTGAACCAGGAAAACAAGATCACAATAATCCTATCGTCCCATGACCTTGACGCAGTGAACAAGCTGGCCAACAAGGTGGCATGCATCAACAGGAGCATGTTCTTCCACGGTGACGCGCACCACTTTTTCGAAGACGAGGATCTGCTGAAGAAATACTCTGAGTCGAGCATGCAGAGCCATATGCACCTTCACCCGCAGCCGAAAAACAATGGGTAGTAGAATAACAACTTGGTGCTCGACATACTGCAGGTCGTTTTTGTGCAAAGAGCGCTTGTCACCGGCATAGCGGTCGCAGTCATTTGCTCTGTAGTGGGGCTGTTTCTGGTGCTGCGCAGGCAATCGCTCTTTGGCGACGCGCTGTCGCACATGGCGTTTGGCGGGATAGCCGTAGGGTTTTTCACCAACACGTACCCGCTGTGGACCGCATTCATAGTTTCCATCCTTGGCGCGCTTGGAATTGCCAAGCTGAGGCAATCAACCAAGATACCGCCGGATGCAGCAGTTGCCGTCATGCTTTCAGCAGGCCTTGCGCTGGGCGTGGTGCTTGTCGGCCTATCAGGCGGATTCTCAGTAGACTTGTTCAGCTTTTTGTTCGGCAGTATTCTGCTTGTGAGCGTGCAGGATACAATCATGATCCTGCTTGTGGCCGCCGGCATACTTGCGGTGATGGCCGCGCTGTACAAAAAGCTGATGTATATCGCCTTTGACGAAGAGCAGGCAAAGGTAAGCGGCCTACAGGTCTCAAAGCTGAGCTACCTCTTTATTGTCATTGCGAGCATCACGGTAATAGCGTCAATACGGCTTGTCGGAATATTGCTAATCTCGTCGCTTATCGTGATACCTGCCATCTCTGCCATGATGCTTGGCAAAGGCTTCAAGAAGACGATGATGTTCGCAGTATCGATCTCGGTGTTTTCGGTCGTGACAGGTATAATCGCGTCGTATGCAGCGGACATTCCCCCTGGCGGGACAATAGTGCTGGTCACGATAGCTGTCTTTCTGGCAATACTTGGCTGGAAGTCAGTCAAAAAAGCAAGGCTGCAACAAGAGGCTCCAGCCACTACACAATAGGGACACGCCAGCAGCTCATGGAGCAGCGGAAGACTGAATACAACAGGATCAGCAGCTGCCGGTCATGCGGCGGC
>DAINRX010000146.1:0-2726 GCA_036741635.1 Nitrososphaera sp. | reverse complement strand
ACCACAAAATCGAGGTCGGTGGTCACGACGCTCTGGAGCGATATCGGGCCTATCACTCCCGGCGGGTATTCTTTCCTTGCCGCGACCGTGAACTTGTCGCCCATCTCAAAGACTTTCTCGAGAAGCGACTCTCTTATGCTGGCTGGCGTGTGGCCGACTTCGATGATCTGCGTCTGGACATCGATCTCCATCTGCTGCCGCGCGGGCAGTGACACAAAGTCGTGCAGGTTGGTCTGGAGCCTCCTTTCAATGCCCAGAAACTCGGTCTCGCCCGACAGCGGCGAGTAAAAGAAGTTCAAATTGAAATAAGTGCCCAGGACGTATTCCTCTATAGTAGCATTGTCGAGGTCCTGCTTTGTGACAAGGCCCTGCTCTATCTTTTGCTTGGACTTTTTCTTGTAGTCATCGTACGATGACACCATGAAAAACGCTCTCTCTAGCTTGCGCTTTGCCTCCTGCACCTTGACCATCGCCGGGCCATCGATGTCAGAGGGCTTGCGGTATATCTTGGGGTGGCGGATGCCCGCCTTCTCCAAAAGGTAGTACTGGTTTCGTGTGGCAGTCCGCTCTTCGGCTCGCAGCATCGACCTGTTGCCAAAGATTGGAACTTTAAAGTTGTTCTCGATGTTGTCGTAGCCAACGTATGCGGTAAAAGCCCTGTGGGCTACCATCACGGCGTTGAGCTCCCTCAGCTTGTCTTGGTTCTCCCTGTTCATGATGTCGGAGAACTTGTCCAGCAAAATGATCTCGTCGGCAAGGCGCTTGAACCGCCGGTAAGGCAGGTCCCTGCCCTTCTGGCAAATGCAGACGGTCTTCATGCCTTCGTCCTTGGCGCCGTCCATGATTTCAAGAGCAGAGTGGCTGCCAATTGTGCCTACAGTGACGTTCTTGAGGTCATATTGATCGACAATGGTTGCGATCTGCCGCAGGCCTATCATTAACGCTTACAGTGAAAAAGGATGATGATAATAATAATAAAAAGGTTCTACTCTATTGCTTGCCCTTGTTCAGCTCTACCTCGATGGCAGCCCTGAGCTCGTCGTCGTTCTTGTTGGTGTAGTCGATCCCAAGCGAGTCGGCTATTGCCTCGAGCTTTTCCCTGCCGACGTTCCCTTGGCTCTTGAGCTGCTGGAGCTCCTTCTTGGCCTCGATCCTCGCCTTCTCGAATTCGGTGGTGGCCTTGCCAAACGACCTTGCAAGCTCGGGGATCTTTCTCACGCCGAAAAAGACCACCACGATTACAACCACTATGAGAAGCCATTCCATGCCCATGGGTATCTGCATTGTAAGGTTCAGCAGTCCTTCTCCGGCAGACATCTTCTACCTTAAGAAGCAATGGCTAAGAATTTAAGTGTTAGTTTTAGCCAGAACCGCCGCTCTCCTCTCCACTATCAGCATGCCAGCCACATAGAGCGCCAGCATCGGGCCGGCAACGAACCACATCGTTATGCCGCTGCCGTCGGGAGTGATGACGGCGCCAAACACTATCATGATAATGACTGCGTAGCGAAAGTTGTCGCGCCAAAAGCGCGGCGACACTGCATCGGTGAGCGCCACTCCGTACATCAGTATCGGCAGCTGGAATGCAATGCCAAAGCCCAAAAAGAACTGCATTACAAACGAGATAAAGTCGTTGATAGTGAGGAACGTCTCTACGCCAATAGCTTTGCCGTACTGGTAAAGAAAGTCTAAGACGAAAGGTATGACCAGAAAGTATGAAAACAGCATGCCTCCGATGAAAAGCGCGATTGCCGGCAGGAACACATTCAATATCCCTATCTTTGTCTTGGTGCTTATCGCCGGCGAGATAAACGCCGATATCTCCTTGATTATTACTGGCATGGAGCCAATAATCCCTATCAGCAATGATACATACACTTGGGCAAAGAATGCTTGGCCGGGAGCTATCTGGATCAGGTCGACGTTTTCTGGAAGGAGTGACTCTTGCATGTAGAGCGTGATGCTGGTTGCGATGTTGTTTACCGGGTCAGGATAAGGGTAGACAAGCTGGATCCCGTTGACCTCGACTGGCCGGAGGTCAAACGTCATGGCAAAGACGGTGATGATGGCTATTGCAAGCACTACGTGGAGTACCCTGACTCGGAGCTCCTCAAGGTGCTGCCTGATAGACATCTCCGATGCCATTGACACTATTATGGGTATACACGTGTCCGAGAAATATAATGCTATGTTAGTCAGTCAGTCAGTCCGGCCCGGGGATGGGGAGCGCCTTTGAGGAGGGAAGCTTGAAGGACTCTTGCTCGACTTCCTCCTTGGTGGCCTTTTCAAATTCTATCGTGAGCTCTACCGGCGCGTTGAACTTGAGGCTTAGCTCGTTGGCAAGCAGCCCGACCGACTTTCCGTCTGCAAATTCCTTTGAGCCCTGCAGGAATACCCTTGCCTGCCGGTAAAGCACCTTGCCCCCAAACTTCTCCTGCAGGAACGCAATCAGGTCCTGCACCGTCTTTTGCGGTATGTCGTTATGGTAAAAGCAGATCCCGTGGACGGGCTCCTTGTCAAAGGGAGTGCCGTACCTGTACCAGAACACCCCAAAGTGCTCGTATTCGCCCTGCATGCACTTGATGTCCCAGTGGTTGGCCTTTTCCACTGGGTAGTCGGCGTTCAGAACGTCGGTGATGCCGAGTCGCCAGTACCTGACGCGCATATTTTCTATCTAGGCGACTGTATTCTAGGAGCGCTATAATAACGTCTCGAAGGATCTTTTT
>DAINRX010000145.1:0-2749 GCA_036741635.1 Nitrososphaera sp. | reverse complement strand
TGATGAGGTTTGGCGGCCTCAGGTAGATTTCTTCCTTTTTCTCCTTCTCGCAGACTTTGTCCGCGTGCTCTTAACAAGAGGATGGCTGCTGTGCACCCTGTCAAGGTCGCCAAGCCCGTGGCTATAGAGCTCCCAGCTATTGGACCTGCCAAACAGGTTGTCAAGGTTTGCCGACGCGGCCAGCGAAAACCTGTTTATTGCGATGTGAAGGGTCTCGTGGCTCAGAAGTGACATGGCCACTTCTGCTATTCTTCCCTCGCGGTGGTACTCGCGCCATGAGCTATAGTTTGCAATGAACACGCGCGTCTGGCCGTAGTAGGGCACAAACATCAGCCCGCGTTTTCCAACCCCGCCCCGAAACCGCAGATCGGCAACCAAATTTTTCTCCACCAGGAAGTGCGCACGTAACTCGTGCAAAATCGATTGATTAACCTTACCTAACAAAAATTCTCAAGATATATGCGCGGTTCTGGTAAAATAACCAAGTGGCGCTCCCTTTCTGTTGAAAAGGTTGCTTTAGACAATCAAGAATCGTCAGGGTTTTTCATGGTTTGCAGCTGCAAATTTTTATGAGCAAGCACTCCCTCTCTCCCTTGAAGGTGTTCCATCCCTTAAAACCAACCGGCAGGCTATCCTTTTCATGGTCGAACAAAAGCTAAGGTCGGAAAACGCAATGGCAGCAAGTACGCCTGCTGCACAAGAAAATCAGGAGCAGCTTTCCTTTTTAGAGCACGAGATCGAGTGCCCGCGCTGCCAGGACAGCATGATGCTCTGCTCTGACTTTGACAACCTGTACTATATATGCGAAGAGTGCGACTTTTGCCTCTATACCATAAAGAAATAAAGCGCGGCTGGTGCGGAAATATCGATTGATAGCAAACCGCAAGGAGCTGGAGAAGTTCCATGGCTGCAGGTCTGCGCAGCTGATCCTTGCTGCGCTTGAAGCTGCGCTTGCTAGCGTCGAGGCTTCGGCACTTGTAAGGCGCGCCGTCAGGTTCGATGGCAAAGACTTGTCCGTGCGCGACGTCAATGGCAAGACAGTCGGGCTGTCTGAATTTGATCGCGTCTATGTTGTCGGCGCAGGCAAGGCAACGGCAAGGATGTCCGATGCCCTCTGCTCCATTCTAAAAGACAGAGTTGCAGGAGGAGCGATAACTGTTCCGTACGGCATTAAGGCAGAAAACAAAATGATCTCGGTAACCGAAGCGTCGCACCCTGTGCCGGACAAAGCCGGAGTTGAAGGCACGGAAAGGATTCTGAAGGTGTTAAAGAAAGCTAGACAGGGTGACCTTGTTTTTGTCTTGCTCTCTGGCGGCGGCTCGGCGCTCATGCCGCTGCCTGTGCCCGGCATTTCTCTGCGGGACAAGCAGAGGGTCACCGGCTCTCTCCTGCGATCCGGCGCCTCGATTCACGAGATGAATGCAGTCCGCAAGCACCTGTCGGCGATCAAGGGAGGTCAGCTGTTACGGCATATTGACAGGTCGTGCACCGTCGTATCACTTGTCCTGTCCGACGTGATAGGCGACGACTTAGGAGTGATCGCTTCTGGTCCGACGTTTCCTGACAGTTCCACCTTTGGAGACGCTCTGAAAATTATCAAAAAGTACCGCATTGCGAGGGCCTCAGACCCGGCTGCAAAATACATCGCAAAAGGAGCCGCCGGTGAAGTGAAGGACACGCCAAAACAGGATGACCCGGTCTTTATCAGCGTCCACAACATGTTGATAGGCAGCAATTTAATCGCGTGTGAAAGTGCGGTGGACTACCTGAAGGGGCAGGGCTTGCGAGCAGTGAACCTAGGCTCCAAGTTTGACGGCGAAGCACAGGATTTTGGCAGGTTTCTGGTGCGGCTTGCATCCGGCCTTGGCAGGACATCTCTGCCCTTTGCTGTGGTGGCAGGGGGTGAAACTACTGTCAGGCTTGGCAGGTCGTCGAACGGAAGAGGTGGTAGGAACCAAGAGGCCGCGCTGGCATGCGCAATAGAGCTACATGATGATGTCGTAGCGGCCTGCATGGGAACGGACGGCATAGACGGCAACTCTGACGCTGCAGGCGCGCTGGTGTCACAAAAGACGGCCTTGCTTGCAAAGAAGGGCAAGATTGACCTGCGAAAGCACCTTGCAAGGCATGATAGCTACCATGCACTCAAAAAACTGAACTCTCTTATTTTCACAGGGAGGACCGGCACCAACGTAAACGACATTGCGATAATATGTGTCGGCATTCCTACAACAAATGATGTGTCGATAAAAATAATTCCGATCGGTTGATGACCAAGATTGAAAGAAGAGGCGCCTTCCTCTAAAGGCAACATTAAAGCCCCTTTCTTCAAGGATCGCTGCCTACTGGATTTTTTCTCTGATACCAGCGCCACACCGTGAACAAAGAACAATATGTTTTTTGAAATCATTAGCTGCTAACTTCTGCTGAGCGCATCTTGGACATACCAGCAACACCTTTTTGTTTTGTTTCGATAACCGTTGAGCGGGCATGACAACTTCCACCTAATAATATACATCCTAGATTAAATTTTGAAGGTAAGATTTACGCGGGCTATAGACCGCCGTCTTCTTCAATAATACAATACGAACAGCATATAATAAGAAATTATAGTAAATTCTTGTTTAAGAATATCAACGCCATACTAATCGCTGGTGACTCGTTCGTTCAATTATTGATGTACTTTTCTTATGCTTCTTCTGTAATCGATGCCTTTGGCCTTTCTTTTCCTCGCATCGGTTCTCTAAGA
>DAINRX010000144.1:0-2781 GCA_036741635.1 Nitrososphaera sp. | reverse complement strand
CGGCAAGGCGGTGACTGGTGCTTTGGGAAGGACGATTCCATCGTTTAGGATGGCGCTTATGATGGAGCAGGCGGAATGGAAGCCTTTTCGAGCATGCTTGGACAGGTCGCAGCGAAAAAGGTTTGACATGATGCTAGACATTCCGCGGCTCTACATCTCATCTTGCGCAGGAGCTGCCAACCCTGTTCTGCTGCAGCCCATCTTGATGTCAATGATATTCCATCACTTCAAGCAGCTGGGCCAGCTTGTTGAGCGCGTGGAAATGCTCGCAGGTGAGCATTATGACCCTATCGCCCGATGACATTGTGAGCCGGATAATCGGCTCTTGGCAGGGCTATTCTGATATGATGCGCGCGCAGGACAGGCAAAAGTTCGAGAAGATGATGAGAAAGTGCTACAAATATGCAAGCTCCATAGAGGTCAAGGCGGAGCCTTTTGAGAATGACGCACTTTTCATGGCGCTAATCTTCGAGCAGGAGCAGGTCATAGAATGGCTGCTTGCCAAGGTTGCAGAGCTTGAGAGAAAAGAAGGCGGCAAGGCTGATAGTAGTCATTGACAACAGCAGTATCCGGATGGCTTTTTGATGCCTATCCTCAGCGGGACAGGATGGTCTTTTGGATAAAGCAGCAGCAGGATGGCTCTGCAGTCAGGCTCGAAGATAAGTGGGCCCACTCCATCTATGTCGGAGCCAACGACAAGCTCCGCCTAAAGTCGGCGTTAGCGCAAGTGGGCGCTTCGCAGCTGGTCAAGGGCTATGAGTTTGTCCAAAAATATGAAAGGATCACCGATGCTTCTAAATCTGAAGTGCTCAAGGTGACATTGTCAAATTCTTACAGGGCGGAAGAATTGGCGAAGCAAATCATGCTCGCCGGCAGGTTTGGCGAGTTCCGCCTATACAACGTAGATGTGCTGCCAGCACAGTCGTATTTCTACGAGCATGGCATTTTCCCGCTAGCATTCTGTAGCGTCAGCAGCAGCAGCCGCCAAGGTGATGATGGTGGTGGCGGCTCAAACTTCAGTTGGACTTTGGAAGATGATGATGATGTGTGGAAGGTAGACTACAAGCTGCCAGAGTTTCAGACGCTTCATCTGACCGTCAACCCAAAGAGCGAAGCGAAGATACCCAGATTCACAGATGGCATAGGGTCAATCGTCCTTGAAAGCGACGAGGAAACCATCGAAATTAGCGGCAAGCCCGAGGCAGAAATGCTGTCTGAACTTGAAAGAGAAATGTCAGGGCTGGACCCAGACTTTGTCTTCACCGAAGACGGCGACTGGTTCCTTTTCCCCTATCTGGCTTACAGAGCTGAAGTAAACGACACAAGCCTTGCCTTGGGAAGGGAGAGCAATGGGCCACTTCGGAAGAAGGCGGCAGGAAAAAGCGGCAGCAGCTTCTTTTCCTACGGCAGGGTCTATTATCGCCCTTCATCTGTCCAGCTACGCGGCAGGGTGCACATTGACACCCGCAATTCCTTCATCTTGGAAGAGTCTGGGCTGCAGGGTCTCTACGAAGTGGCTAGGGTGTGCAGAATGCCGCTTCACAAAGCGTCGCGCGCTTCGATTGGGCGCTGCATGAGCAGCCTGCAGTTTTATCACGCAACGATAAGGGACGTCCTTATCCCTTGGAGACCTAACGTAGTGGAGCACCTAAAATCCACTTGGGAGCTTCTGATAGCCGACAGGGGCGGGACAATACTTGAGCCGGAAATTGGCGTCCATGAGCAGGTCGCGGAATTCGACTTTGCCTCCCTCTATCCAAACATTATGTCAAAGAAGAACCTGTCCGGAGAAACAGTCCTGTGCGAATGCTGCCCCAACTCTGATCTGAGGGTGCCAGAGCTAGACTACCACATCTGCAAGAACAGGACTGGGATCGTCCCATTATCACTTGAGATTTTGCTTGTAAAGCGGGCGCGTTACAAGCAGCTAATGAAGTCTGCCACAACGCCGCCTGACCAAAAGGCAATCTTTGATGCTCGGCAAAATTCGCTGAAATGGATTTTGGTCACGTCATTTGGATATCTGGGATATAGCAATTCAAAGTTCGGGCGCATCGACGCCCACATCGCCACCTGCGCCTTTGACAGGCAGGTTTTCATGCAGGCGGTGAGAGTCGCTGAAAGGCTCGGCTACATCGTATTGCACGGAATAGTCGATTCGCTGTGGGTCAAAAAGCCGGGCGGCGCAACAGAAGCCGCCGACTACATGGCGCTCAAGGATGCCATAGAGAAGGAGACTGGCTTTGCAATTTCCTTTGAAGGCGAATACAAGTGGGTCGCATTCGTCCACTCCAAGGACAATGAGCAAGTGCCGGTGCCTAACAGATACTTCGGCGTGTTCGCTGGTGACGGCAACAAGCTCAAAATCAGAGGGATTGGCCAGCGGCGGCACGATACGCCGGTATTCTTCTCCAGATGCGAGGGAGAAGTCTTGAAGATAATGGCTGCCGGGAACACCGCTGCAGAGGTGCGGGGGCTGATGCCAGCCGTGAAAGAAACCTTCCACAGATATGCCAGACTCTTGAGAGAGAGGAAGGCGCCGCTCACAGAGCTTGTCTTTACAAAGAGACTATCCAAGGAGGCTGATGAATATCGCGCCAACACTGTAGAGACGAGCGCGCTACGCCAGTTATTGGATCAAGGCAGGCACCTGCATGCCGGCGAAGTCCTGCAATATGTCATTACCGACTACTATTACAAAAAGAAGGGTGCCAAGCGCGCCATCCCCGTCCAGCTGATAGACAAAGAGACTACTACCTCCTACGATGCGAGAAGATACAC
>DAINRX010000143.1:0-2822 GCA_036741635.1 Nitrososphaera sp. | reverse complement strand
ACTCGCAGTCACGGTCACAACTTTTGATTCTCTTTTTCTTTTCCTCTATATAGTTATATAGCTAGATATTTTTATGTCTAGAGTAGTTATCTGGTATGGTCAGGATAAATCCATCCATTACGTTGGAGCTAGAAAAGGGCGGGCAGAGAATAACCATAGATTTGAAGGAAGCAAAGGAAATCATTCGCAGCCTATCAAAATTTGTCAAGGACAATGACGCCAGTCTTAAAGCAAATACAACAACCCGAAGCAAAAGGACGCGCAAGAATGCTCGCAAGTCCCATCAGCTACTGCAAAAAAGGATGCCGGCGGCGGCCTCCCAAAAGATCTCACACATGAGCGATGCAAAGAAAAAGGAAATTCTTGACCATGTCAACAAGCAGTTATCTGCAAAACCAAGAACACTCTCGAACCTGCTCAAGGGCGTTTCCTATGTGCCAAACCATCTTCCACATATTAGAAAGATGATCGAAGATCAAAAACATGTTTCCAAGAAAGCGATAGGAAAGAGGATATTCTATTACCGAAGCAGCTAATTAGACTAGAACGACAGATATGTATTGTAGAGCTATAGCCATCTAGCTCCACAAACTCCCCTCTAGATGAGCTGCAAGCTTTTGTGTTTGTTCATGAATACTTTGCCCTTTTTGATTGTCCTGTAAAAATCATCTGTCGTGTCATATTCTATCAGTCCGCCTCTCAAAAGGACGTTCAGATTTCGCACTAGCGAATACTACGGCATAGAAATACTGCATTTATTATCTCAGCCCGATCTGAACCTTCCAGTGCTACTTGCAGCATTGTTGCATAGATATCATAACGTGATCAGTTCGTAAATCCGCTTCGCAAGTGCGACATTGTCAAAACGAAAAAAGTCTTAAATAAGCTTTTACTGCCGTCACTAACAAGAAGAGAATTAATTGCTTGTCTCAGAAATGGACCTATCTGTATAGATATATGCCAAGGTTGGCGGCAAAAAAAGAAAAAGGAAGGGTCGGTGGGTTTCATAGAGCAAGTCGTATTCCGCATACTCGCCGTGAACACTGAAAAAGTTGCCCGGTGTGATGTCTTCGGTCTCTCTGTGGGCGACAACTCCGCCATCTCCCTCAAATAAAACTAGGATGTCAAAGTTTCCTGCCATGCTGACTGGCCGGCTGAACTGCGCAGCTACTTTTGTATATTCATGTTCAGGTAAGGCTTTGGCATCTACTGCATACGCGGCCAGAATGCGGCCATCCTTGGCTACCGCTACTTGCTGCATAATATACATATGTCCACGGAAACCATGACGTGCCTCTGCACCGACTGCTCGCACGAGCTTAGGACGGCTGCATCAACATGAAGTGCGAATGCTGCAGCCATGAAGACGCGCCGGACATGCTGACGCATACGGATGATAAATAATAGCTGTGCTACCTCTGGTATTGCGTCCAGCTGGCCTTTCTTTTCGCCGCCTGCTCTTCGTCAGCAGCAGGCTTTCTCATTATGAACAGGTACTTGAAGCCGCGCAGGTAAAAGTTGAAGCGGAGAGCCCTGTTGTGCCAGATTCCTGTATTGGATGTCTGGCTCCTCCTTGCGACGCAAATGACGTCGACCGTCTCAAAATGCCTGCACAGCTGCTCATAGACGCGAAAGCCTACAGGCGTGAACTTTTTCTTCACCCACTGGTCGCCGATGAGCCATCCAAGCGTCTTGCCGGGCTTGAGCACCCGGTAGACCTCGGCCATCACCCTGTCAAGCGCTTCGTAGAATTCGTCCGCTTCGGCAGAAATCCTGCCGATGTTGCCGGGCTGGTCGTTGTAGTCGATGTTGTCGCCGTAGGGCGAGTCGATGAATACCATGTCGACGCTTTCGTCTTCTAGCGGTATCCTGCGCGCATCGTTCTGCACGATGTCAGGCCGGGTAGGCAAAATATCGTACGCCATGCACCTGCGGCCCTCCTCCCTGCACACGTCGATTGTTGTGCCGCTGCCGGCCATTGGGTCGAGCACTAGGTCGCCCGGTTCGGTGTAGCGCTTGACCATGTTGTAAATGACGAACGCCGGTGTGACGCCTGCATACTTGTTGCTGCCCTTGGGAGTCCTGCCGTAGCTCTGGCGGGGATAGTCCCACAGCGTGGTAGACTCGAGCCGGGGCTTGTCGTCAGCAGCAGTAGTAATAGCAACTTCCTCTTTCTTCTTGACAACCTTGAGGGCAACACCTTCGGGGTTTTCGATGTATCTTGAGAGGAGCTGCGTCTGCTCTGCGCCAAGGGCGTCGCGCCAGCTGCTGACCCCAATTGCAGACAGGACTTTCTTTGCGCCCTTGAGTGAGTAAACCTTGCTGTTGCGCGACACCTGCACCTGGTACGGGTACCTACCCTTCCAGGCATTGGGGACAATGTCTTTTGCGCCGGCAGATTTTGCCCTGAAGGTGCCGTGCAGCGTGTCGGTGTCTAGATTTAGCAGGAAAAGCATGTCGCCTTTTTTTATCTTCAGAACGCTTTCGCCGTAGACTCTGCTGGTCGCAAAGAGCATACGGTCAAAGCACTCCTGCTCGCTCTTGCTGGTGCAGGCGAATATGTACCCGACATCCATCTAGAGAAAAAGTGTTTGAGCAAGCAGATTTAACGATATCGGATAACCTTTTACACCACCGGTTACATTATTAGATCATATGGCGCTCTGTTATATCTGCAATACAAGAACGGCTTCGGCACCCTGCCCACAGTGCAGCAGGCCTACCTGCAAAAAGTGCATGAAGGACTTTCCGTTCTCGGCAAGCGTGTGCCTTGAGTGCGCAGCCGGCATCAAGACGGGCCTTGGCGGCGTCAGGAAGGACGA
>DAINRX010000142.1:0-2823 GCA_036741635.1 Nitrososphaera sp. | reverse complement strand
TAAGTATCTTGGGTAATATTATTCATACGAGACGCTCAGGCCGTACGAATTGCTAAAGATCTCTGGCCTTTTACTTGTTGTTCCCTTGAGCGCGACGAGTATCTTTTCGTTTCGCGGATCGACTGTGACCCGCATTCGCGCAAAAGAATCGATAGAGTGCTGGAACTCTATTGGAACAGCAGAGCCCTTGAGCGACTCTGGGATGCTGGGCTCAAACTGGATCCTGTTGACTACCATGTTTGCCTTCATGCCAAGCATCATCTCTCGCAGCGCATAGACGTACATGCCGACTGACCATGCCTGCAGTATGCATGAGTTGAACGGCTCCGGCCTGTCTCCCCTGTACGTTTCGGCAAACATACCGTTTTCCATGATTATCCTTTCTGCCATCGACTCTAGGTAGCCAAGCGACTGCTCCTTCCGGCCGAACTCGATCTCGCATGCGGCAGCCCACCCTGTGACAAGCGGCCATACCGCCCCGTCATGGTACAGCGCAGGGTTGTACCGTGAGTCTAAGCTGCTGAGCGTCCTGACGCCCCAAGGCGTCGTCATGTCCTGCATCTCGATCCTTTCAAGCACTGACCCGGCCTTGTCCCTGTCCCTAACTGCGCCGGTGAGAAGCAACACGAGCGCGTTAGGTCGGATGCTTGGGTCCTTTGAGCCGTCCTTTCTTATCGTGTCGTAGTAAAACCCCAGCGCAGGGTTCCAGTACTCATAATCGATTTTTTCCCTGAGCTGCTTGGCTCTATCGCTCCACTTGTCTTGATTTGCACTGTCGCCAACGATTGCAGCAAGCTCGCTTCCGATCTTTAGGCTTTCATAGAAAAGCGCCTGGATGTCGTTTGCGCTCTTGCGCCTGTCAATGTGATCCATCCAAGTGGAATCCTGTATCGGCAGCTTCTCTGCGACGCCGGTGAACCCGTGCTCGACCAGCCCGTCGCCGTCCACGTCCTTGTGCATGCCCCAGTCGACTAGGTCCACGATTGACTCCCAGCGCTTCTTGAGGTACGCGACATCTCCTGTGGCAAGCACGTACTCCTTGAGCGCCCACGGAAAGAGAAACGTCGAGTCGGCTGATCCATAGGTCGCGGCATGGAGGAATGCCTTGCCGCTGATTATCATAGGAAGCTCGCCCTTGACCGCGCCGCCCACTGATTTCTTTGCCTGGTGCTTTAGGAAATTGTCAATCGTCGCAGCCGCAAAGCGGTAGTCGCCAATGGCAAGGTAGCCGCGCAGCGTCCAGCCCGTGTCCCTTGCCCAGTAGTTTGGAAAGCGCGGGAGCCCGGCGCATATTCCCTCTCCAAGCCCGTCGTACTCTGTCTGAAGATACCGCATGCACGTCTTTGCCTTTTCGTACGCGGCGACTAGCTTTGTTATGGCAGAGTTTTGCTTCTGGGAGGACGACGACCTTATGTTAAGAGCGGAAGACGAAAATTCTTTGAACCCGTTTTCAGTCTCTTCGATAAGCTGCCCGTAGCTGTCCCTCATCTGCAGGTACTCTTTTAGGCAGTTCTCCTGACCGGTAAAGCTGCCGGTCCCGACCAGTGCAAGCTTGACTGTCTTGCCCGTCTCGATTTCAACGTCGTATGACAATTCCAGATCGTTGTCAAACGAGTCCGTCAGCACCTTGCCTGGCTTCAGGCTCTTTGGGGCGACTCCTATCGTGCCGAAATACTGCACGCCGCCTGATCGGGTGCTTACCTGCAGGCAGTTGTGCCTTGTGTTGAACCGGGAAGTGATGCTCTGCGACACGGCTGCCAGGCCATAGCTCGTGATGTTGCCGTTTATCATGAAGTGTATGCGGATCTTGCGCCTTGACGGCTTGGCCTTTCGTCCAGCAAGGCTCCGGAATCCGTTCAGCAGGCTCAGGTCGAGGGCCATTATGAACCCCCTGTGCTCAAAGGGGACGAGCAGCTTTCTCTTTACTTCAAGTCCAGCCAGCTCGTGCTTTGTCTGAAGGATGCCGTTTTCGTGCCTTGACGAGACTACAAAGTTTGGCAGCCTCTTGCGCACACCATCATCCATCGATATCTCTACTATTATGCGGCCAAACGCCCTTGCAGGCGGGACGTACAGTCCTCCGTTGTCGTACCTTACGCCCATCCAAGTCCAGTTGGCCGAAAGGGCGCCATTTGACGAGCAGACGATGTATGCCTTCTTGCCCGAGAGCACCAGCGGAGTGGTAAAGTTCTTGAAGATAGTGGCGTTCTCGCCTGATTCCGTGGTTGACTCGTCGTCCGACGGCAGCTCGGGGACAAACACCTCGCCGCTCTGGCGGCCCGCGTAATCCATGAATGTGAACGGGATCATTATCTGCTCAAAGCCTTCCATCTTACTCACGATCACGATCTTGTGCCTCTTTTTGTCCAATCCGCCATTCTTTATCACTAGAAACCGCGCGCATTGAAAGGGCTTGAACGGGATCGGCCTGTTCTCTGACAGCGTGGCCGCGTTCACAACATCTTCTGATGTTGCGATGAAAACCGACGTCTTTGGGACAGGGAATTCGTCAACGTAGACGTCAAGGGAGATTATGTTTCCCCCAAGCGGCACCGGCGGGTTCAGTAGCGAGAAAATGAACCCTTGGTACTTTTTCCCGCCTTTTACTACGGTCACGTTCTGCAGGCTGCCCTTGACGTATGAAAGAACAGTATGGATGCTGTCGAGCGTTCTGGTTATTTCATATGCACCTTTTAGTGTACTGGTCCGCTGCAAATGCGCGGAATTTGACAGTGATATCTTTAGCCCTTCCATTTTAAAGACTTTTGTAGGTCGTTCCCAATGACCTACTTATCAAAATATTTTATATAATCAGCATTTACT
>DAINRX010000141.1:0-2827 GCA_036741635.1 Nitrososphaera sp. | reverse complement strand
TCACTGCTGAAAAATTTTTACAAATTCAAAAAAGTATATGTGGCGCAGACGAGGAGATTCGAACTCCTGATCGCCCGAGGGCGAATCGGCTCACCAGCCAGTCCGACTCAAGGCCGACGCATTATTGTGTTCTTGGTGTAGAAGACCACTCTGCCACGTCTGCGCTGCCCATTTGATTTCGGTTGCCTACTATTATACGTTAATGACTTGCTGCAAGCTTATTTACCGCGTGTCCAAAGTCTGGCTCGTCGTGATTGGCTTGGCAATCGTCGTCTTTGCAACAGGAATGTTTGCAGCGGTCAACGCCCGGGATAACCACACCCTTCTGAAGAGGAGCTTCCCGACCAGATGCTGATCGACGAAACCAACGAAGAACTGCAGGAGGTCAAGGTTTTCCTTGCAAAATATCCTGATGCAGACATTAGGGTCGATATAAGCAGCAGGCTTGCAGTAGACTATAGTCCGGAGTACTGCGAAGTTACTCTCAACAACCGAAATGGCACAGCATACCACACTTACTTGCGCTTGAGGGTATCCATGAGCCCAGAAGGCGAGCTAGGAGATATGTTTACAGACTGCCGGGATATTCACGACTGCTGGATGATGGTAGAAAACTGTATCGTCAGCTATCTGCAAACAGAAACTTGCTTCAGATAATAACCGTCCATCGACACATTATTTGCGACCGATTTTTATACCTGAAACGTGAATAAAGCAGCGGTATGAAAGGCGAACAGAAATTAAAGTCGATTTCTGTGTTTGTGCCCCTCGAGAGGGTGCAGGCTAGCCTTTCTGAAATTGGTTTTTTGCTTAACGACACGGTAACGATTGTCGCAGACGGCAAGTTCTGGAACAAGATGCTCTATGTCAGGGGCGACGAGACCATCAGTGTCTCGGAGGAGATAGGAGACGCCTACCCAAAGGACCCAATAATCACGGTATGCGGCTCCATGAACACAATTTCCAAGGTAGTCAAGGATGTAGGTGGTTAGTTAGCATGCCATTATACGAGTGCAACGAGAACCAGTTCGTGGAAAACATCCGTCGCCTGCTTGAAGCGAACGAAAAGTTCCTTGTCAACCGCAAGATAACCCTGCACGACGACGCAAGGTACGGCCCTGCTTTTCTGCCAGATGAAGAGTTCAAGCGCTATTCTGCGCTATGCGCAAGAAAGTCTGTTAATTCTACAGTGTATGCAAAGGTGCCATTTGTCGACAGCTTCCACGGCAACAGGATGCACTACGAAAACGACAATCTGCACGCCGCAAGCGCGCTAATGTTCCCGAGGATGTCAATTCCGTACTACAAGGTGGAATACTCGGTCAACGTGTGGGGCGCCACCTACTTTTTCGCGTTTGACGCGCTCTTTAACCCGGAGATAGTTATCGAGAAGAGGAGTGGCAGGCGGCTTGGCAGAGAAGGCGCGCTTGTCCACGTGCTAAAGTATAACCCGCCGGAAGAGCGCGTGCTTGTGATAAACCTGCCAAAGGAAGTCATGGTGTTCGACGTCAAGCACATGGTGCGGGTAATCGACCACTCGTCAAACTTTTGACGACATCCATTTTAAGAAAGATTCGAGCGAGCTCTTAAACGGGAGCGACTGTCTGTCCTTTACGTTGAAGCCGAGCAGCAGCATCCGGCCTTCAAGCCTGTTTTGCAGCACAGGCGGCAGCTCGCCTTTTTTGAATGGCTTGAAGAGCTCAAAGAAATATCCCTGCTTGTGGTAAGCGATGTGCTGCGCAAAGCAATCTGACAGTATCGCCGGGTCCCCGGCCACGCGCCTTTCTATTTCGTAATCGCTGCCGCTGTCCACAACTATCTGGAGTGACCTTTTCGTGTAGTTCTCACGCGTAAAGCGCGAGTCCATCTTGTTCGGCGTGGCCGTATAGAGCCTGACGTCGCGCGCCACTTGCTCAACCGCTCCTCTGGCAAGGTTAGCTGCGGCCTTGGCTTCCTGCTCGCCTGCGATGCCATAGTCCTTGCCAAACAGATAGAACGCGCCAATTATTTCGCTCTTTTTTATAAACGGGAAATCCGCCCTGCCGGCGATAAACTGCGTAATCCTTCCTGCTATGTCCTGCGGCAGGAATATCCCCATGTACGAGTCTGAAACGACCGGCAACTATAGAGTCACAGCTGTGAAGAGAGAAATTTAAAGATAAAAGAAGAAAGGAAGGAAGGAAAAAGGGCGTGTCTAGTGCGCGTGCGGGGGCGGCGCGCTTCCTTTCGATAGTGCTTCATTAAAAGTGCCTGCCGCCTTCTCATGGAACTCCAAGTTTGACTGGTCAACCTTTACTGCCTGTGGCGGACATACTGACACACATGCCATGCACCATATGCAGTCGTGCTCTCTTATAGGGTCAGCCTTGTCGGTGTAGTCCTTGCGCTCTTCTTTGACAGTGCTGCCGGTGCCTGCGCTAGTTGCATTTGCCATCTCGGTTGCCGGAACGTCGTTCTCTGTCCTGTACCATTGAAACACCTGAACTGGACAAGCCTCGATGCATGCGCCGTCAGCAATGCACGAGTCCCAGTCAATGGCGACCATCGTGCCATGGACGCCTACTGGTGCTATTTCTTCTCCCCTAGCCTGGTATGCGGACTTGACCTCTTCATTCTCGGTAGCTTCTTTGAGAGTCCCCGGACCCCACACAAAGTGGAAATGCTCCCCGTCTGAATGCTGGTGCTTGCCTATTGCCTGATGGTTCCTTGGGAAATCTGGATCTATTGGCATTTCTTGCTCAAAATTAATCAAGTCACATATTATATAAACTCTCTTTTCTTAAGGGAGCAAATTAAACAGTAACAATATTTAACCCAAGCAATTGAC
>DAINRX010000140.1:0-2838 GCA_036741635.1 Nitrososphaera sp. | reverse complement strand
TGGAACGGCCGTTCCAGCATGCGAGTTCCGCCATTGTCCTAATATAACTACATCTACAATGCTAAATACATGCCCGAACGCAAAAACAACAGAGGCAAAATCGAAATAATGGCCGACGTTCTGTCCCTTTCGACCGCCGCCATCAAGAAAACACACATCATGTACCGGGCGAACCTGAGCTACGAACAGATAATTCACTACCTTAGCGAACTGTTTAGCAAAGGCCTTATAGTTCAAGATGTAGCTGATGGGGCGCTTGTTTACAGGACGACAGAAAAGGGAAGGGCATTCCTTGCCTGCTACGGTCGCATGATCGAGCTTGTCAGAGAGAGCGAGGCTACGTCAAAGATGCCGCTCCTCACGACCTAGCCCGGCCCTAATTATTTTATCCATTCTACTACGGCAATAAAAAGGCACGGCCTGCAAATGCTGGCACAAACTTTGCATCTTGGAGATCATGATCACTTGAGGGGAGTTGTAGAATATGCGCGAACATAAAGTAGACAACTATATTGGCGGCGCAGGTAAATGGGAGGAGCGGAGTGGCGCACACCATGTCTTTCTACGCCTACAACCGCGAAAAGCAGGACAGTCTTGGTAGGTAGACATCAAGGTGGCAGCCAATGCAGAAGTTGTTGCAGTAGTAGAAGACGCTGACATAATTTCTTCATTCATAAAGGTCATGGACATTTCGCCCAGCATCACAATACTGTTGGCTATGCTGGCGGTATAGGAAAAGCCGAATGCCCTCTCTGCGATGGCCCATCCCAACAACATCCGCATTGTGGCCGGCCGCAATTTTGCAGAGATCGCCCAATCCATCGAGCAAATTCTTGCAAAGCAGGAAGGAAATTGCTGCAGCCAGCATCACCAGCAGCCCTGTGGGCGACGCTTCTTCCGTCAAGGCTGCAAAAAGGATTGATGACGACTAACTAGACGAACGGCTCCTTGAACGACACTATCAGCTTTGCTATCTCGGGTCTCATCAGGTGCTCGGCAGGCATCTCGCCTGAGCTCACCATCTTCCTCATCTTGGTGCCGCTCAATTCCTCGCGAAACTCTGGACCGTGCGGGCAGTTGCGCTCGTTGGCATAGCTGAGGCACTTTTTGCAGTAGTAGAACGCCGGAAAGAACACAGGTTCTATTCCAAGATCGGGATAGTCCTTGAAGATTTCATGCGCTGCAAATGGCTGGTAGTAAGTGCCGACGCCTGCGTGGTCGCGCCCCACTATAAAGTGAGAGCAGCCAAAATTCTTCCTCATGATTGCATGGTGTATCGCCTCTTTCGGGCCGGCGTAGCGCATCTCCGTGTGAAGCGTGACAAACATCGCTCTGTCTTTTGGGTAGTAATTTTCAATGAGCGTTTCATAGGCTGACAGTATCACTTCATCCTTAAAGTCGCCTTGCTTTTTCTTGCCAATGAGCGGGTTGACAAACAGCCCGTCGTAGAGGTTGAGCGCCGCTTTCTGCATCATTTCGTGCGCGACATGGGGCACATTTCTTGTCTGGAAGCCAACGACGGTCTTCCATCCTCTTTTTGCTATTTCTGTCCTTGTCTCCGCCGGGGTCATCCTTACTTTGCGCAGAGGCGACTGCGCGATCCTCCTGACGATGTCAACTCTGCCTCCGACCAGCCGGTCCTGCATGTTGGCCATCTTTTCGACGCCTGGGTGCTTGATATCGTCTGTCTGGTAGACAGCCCTTGCGCACGCTAATTTGTCAAACGAATAGACTTCGTCAACATGTAGGATTGCAAATTTCTCACCATCGGATGCAAGTATGACCTGCCCCGCGTCCTTCATCTTGGCGGCGGTCTGATCGTCAACGTCGAGAACTATGGGCACCGTCCATGCAAGGCCGTTTTTCAGTCTGCCTTTTTTTACAATGCTCTGGAAATCCTCTTCGCCTACAAAGCCTTCAAGGGGGCTGAATATGCCGTCTGCGATGTTTTCAATGTCGTTTCGCAGATCGCTGCTCACCTGCATGGTGAACATCCCGTCTGCCTTTCTGTCAGAAGCAACAAACCTGTTTACAAGCCTGCCTCCATGGGGCATGGGAATTGTGCCGGCCAAAAATATCACTACTACTGCTTTTTCTTTTTGGTCGGGTCAAAGTGGAGGCCGCACTCTTTGGCTGCAGCATTTTCCCACCACCACCTTCCTGCCCTCGGGTCTTCTCCTGGCTGCACTGCCCTTGTGCACGGCTCACAGCCGATGCTCGGGAAGCCCTTGTCATGCAGTGCATTGTAAGGAATGTTGTTCTTGCGGATATAATCCCAGACCATGTCGGAGCTCCAGTCAGCTATCGGGTTCAATTTCACAATGCCGCCGTGGACCGCGTCGATCTCTATTTTTTTGGTCGTGGACCTCGTGGCGACCTGATCCCTGCGCAGGCCGGTAATCCAGCCGTCAAGGTTGCTCAGAGCCCGATTGAGTGAGTGCACCTTTCTGATCTCACAGCAGAGCTTGCGGTTCTCTACGCTTTCGTACATCAAGTTCATGCCCTTTGACCTTATCATGTCCTCAACCTCTTTCTGGTCGGGAAAGAACGCCTCGATCTGGATGCCGTACCTTGTGCGGATGGCGTCCATGACGTCATACGTCTCTTGGTTTAGCCGGCCGGTTTCAAGCGTAAACACCCTCGTCCTGTTCTTGTCTACCTTGACCATCATGTCGATGACTGCGACGTCCTCTGCGCCAAAACTGGACGCAAGGGCGATTCTGGTTCCGAAAGTGTCAAGAGCCCATTTCAATACTTCTTGGGCAGACTTGCTCTCAAATTCGTCAGCGAGCTTTTCAAGTTGCACAGGGGTAAGCTTCTGCGCCATATATGGTGTGT
>DAINRX010000139.1:0-2880 GCA_036741635.1 Nitrososphaera sp. | reverse complement strand
ACTTGCTCATTATTTCGGGGCCGGAAATGCTGATAAAGTGGGCGTTGCTCTCGTTGGCTACCGCCTTTGCTAGCAATGTTTTGCCGGTTCCCGGGGGACCGTACAGCAATACGCCTTTTGGCGCCTCGATGCCCAGCTTCTCGAATATTTCTGGGTGCCTCAGCGGAAGCTCGATCATTTCCCTTACTTTCTGTATCTCTTCCTTGAGTCCGCCGATGTCTTCGTACGTCACCTGCGGGACTCCTCTCAGGGTCTCGCCCTTCTCGGCTATGTGGAATATCGTCTTCTGGGTTACCAGAACTGCGTCGGCAGCCGGCGTGACTCCTATTACTTGGAACGTGAGCCTGCCGCCGAAATACGGGACCATCACGTTGTCGCCCTTGATGAGGGGCACGCTTTCAAGCGCGTCTGCAAGGTATCTTTCGTCGATTGGCGGTATCGCCTCAAGTGGCGCGACAATTACTTTCTCGGCTGGCACTGCCTTTATCTTCTTGACAATCACCGTGTCGCCTATTGCTATGCCGGCGTTGTTCCTCACAAGGCCGTCTACACGGATTATGCCCTTGCCCTCATCGGAGGGGTAAAGGGGTAAACACTTGGCAACCGTCCTGCGCTTGCCTCTAATCTCTATGACGTCCCCCGTGGACGCTCCCAGCGAGTCCATCGAGTCGTAGTCGATCCTCGCTACTCCTCGGCCCACGTCTCTGGTATACGCCTCAAGTACCTTTAGGGATAGGGTATTCTGGCTCACACTAACACCTTAACCTTACTTGTCTTTATACCTTTATTATCCTTCGCCCATATTCTATAATGAGAAATGCATGGGTTTCGGCAGAAATTGTTGAAATTTTCCAAATTATTATTCGCTAAAGAGTTATAACTTGGCTTTCAACTTCGGTTATTGATTTGATGAACAAGGAAGGAGGACAGCCCATACTGCCGGGCGATCAGGTTGCGTCCATCGAGGAATTTGAGGGAGGCAAGAACACGTACCTTGCCCCGGACGGGACAATAAGGTCGGCAGCCGTTGGGATCAAAGTTTATGATCTAAAAAGGCGCATTGTCAAGATAGACCAAAAGAACTCGCCGATGCTGCCCAAGGTGGGCGACATCGTGGTAGGATACGTCGACATGCTGTTTTCCAGCATGGTCTCCATCAAGATGCTCTACATCAACGACAAAAAGTTCAGCGCAGGCTACTCTGCCATCGCGTCGGCAAGGGTCGGCCCGCGCGACAGAGACGGCGGCAGGAACGGCAGGAGAGACAGGAGGGCGAACTTTCGCGTGGGCGACATCGTGAGGGGCAGGGTGATATCCTTGCTCAACTCGACGGTGCATCTGACGCTTGCTGAAAAGGAGTTTGGCGTGCTGTATGCCCTGTGCTTCATGTGCGGAGGCAACACGGTGCGCACCAACGGGAACACGATCAAGTGCATCGAGTGCGGGACATTCGAGGACCGCAAGCTGACGCACGACTACGGCAAGGAGACTTTCAGGCTCATACACAAAGCAGGCAAGTAAATTGCGGACGCGGGTTGCCTTTCAGGGTGAGCGAGGAGCTTATGGCGAGATGGCGACCCTTCAGTACTTTCCAAACACAGTAGAGCTTATGCCGCTCAAGTCGTTCCAAGACGTCTTCCATGCCGCGGAAAGCGGCGGCGTGGATTTTGCAGTCGTGCCGGTGGAAAACTCGATCGAGGGAAGCGTAAACGAGGTCTATGATCTCCTGCTCCAGACAAAAAAGATGGGCGTGACAGGCGAAGTCTACCAGCGTGTAAGGCACTGCCTTATCGCAAACAAGGGCGCAAGGAAAAATGCGATAAAGCAGGCGTACTCGCACCCGCAGGCCCTTGCCCAGTGCAGGGAGTACCTGCAAAAGCACAGGATGGAGCCCATGCCTGCTTATGACACCGCCGGCGCGGTCAAGATGATAAAGGAGAGCGGCGCGACGGATTCAGCTGCAATAGCAAGCAGGAGGGCGGCCGAGCTCTATGACATGCAGATCCTCGACGAAGGGATCGAAGACAGGAAGAACAACTATACCCGGTTCTTGGTGCTGTCGCCCAAGAAGGCAAAGTCGCGCAAGCCTGGCCATTACTATTACAAGACATCAATGATATTCTCAGTCAAGCACGTCCCTGGCGCGCTCTTTGGCATTCTGGGCGAGTTTGCGATTCGCAAGATAAATCTCACAAAGGTAGAGTCGCGCCCCACCAAGGAGACTCCCTGGGAATACAACTTTTACGTTGACCTTGAAGGGCATTCAGGCGACAAAGCGGTGAAGGATGCGCTCAGATCGATCAAGCCCAAGACGTCGTACATCAAGATACTCGGGTCGTACAAAAGGGCGGAATTTCATTAGCTGCTATAGCTAACAAGGAAAAGAAAAAGGAAAAAGTTGCTGCTGTGGACGCAGCAACGAGGCGAGTTTTTACTCAACGTTCAGGTTTGCTCCGGTAATCTCTGACAGCGGCATCGGCGACTCGCTCACGCTGTCCCATATGAAGACCATGACCGTGTATGTGCCAGCCTTACTGGACCCTGCAAGGGTCAGATCGTCCTTAGTTGTTTCGATAATTTCGGTCTGAACATATTCTCCATCCGCGAGATTAATGGTGTACGGCTGCTAAAGCCGCGTCTATGCCATCCTGTATAGTATTGAATCCTTGTCCATCTCCTATTGTGACAGGCGCGGAAATGATCACGTTGTCGTTAAGCTCTAGGCTGTCAACGAAAAGTTCCAGATTGTTACAGCTTCGAGAACCGCCTATTAACAACTTTATGACTTTAATGTGGTCATCGTGATCTATGCGGTGTCCTGCTAGTTCACGCCAACAAGCAAAAAAGAATGCGGGATTTCTGATGATCAATAATTAGCGT
>DAINRX010000138.1:0-2883 GCA_036741635.1 Nitrososphaera sp. | reverse complement strand
TCAAAATGTCTACTTTAAAGTCCTTGTGCTGCTGGTAAAAGAACCACACTTGGCTCCCGACGGCGCCGTCAACAATGCCCGGCACAATGACTGGGATCTTGTTCCTGTGCGCCCAGTAGAGAAATGACGACTTGTTAAGCGTGCTCCCAATATAGTCTGTTATCTCGTACGTCGCGACGCTGCGCTTGCCCTCCTTGTACATGCCGTTCAGGCATTTCTGCACCTTTTCCTCGATGAGCGGGCCATAGTTGTCCATGGGCACGAGCACGTTGCCAAGCCTGTGTATGTTCTTGCCCAAGAGCATGCCGTCGTCCATGCGAAAATCGCCGGCGTAGTACTTGTCATAAGTCCTTGCAATGTCGTGGTCCAGCGCGCCGCATGTTGTGATGATGACGTCGCACATCCTGTTCTTCACCATGTCGCGTATTATGCCCCTTGCGCCAGTAGACATCAGGGCACCCACGAACGACATGAACTTGGTGCAGTTCTGATCGTCTATCATCCTGCGCAAAATGTCGACGCCGTCGGCAAGGTTCCGCGACTCAAAGCCGCCGGAATTTGCCATGTTTGAAAAGATCGAATTGACGTCATCATCCTGCTTTATTTCGTAATCTCTAACCGCGCTGCGCAAAAGATCCTTGCCCTTTTTCACTCTGCCGGCCATGCTGAGGCATATTGGCGCTACAGTATAAAATGTATCGCTGTCAGACGCGGAGGATTATGTCGATGGCAAGGATTACAGTCCCTATAGCGGTGGTCATTATCATGAAGGGAAAGCCAACCCTGATCCACCTATTGAAGCTGATCGGGTGGCCGTGCTTTTCGCTGATGCCAGCGGCCACGATGCCTGCACTCGAGCCTATGAGCGTGCCGTTGCCGCCAAAGTTTGCCCCAAGCGAAAGTGCCCACCACAGCGGACTGAATTGAAGGTCGCTGAATGCCTCTGCTATTTCCGGGCTGCCGTTGAGAGTATGGATGAGCGGTATCATCGTGGCCGTGAATGGGATGTTGTCGATGAACGCGCTTGCAATTGCAGACAGCCATATTATCATGATAAATGTAAGCCACGGGTCACCCCCGGTCAATCCCAATGCGGCTGACGACAGCAGCTCTATCATGCCGGCGTGCTCGGCGGTCCCGACTATGATGAACAGGCCGGTGAAAAATATCAGGGTCGCCCAGTCTACTTCGCGGAATACCCTCTCAGGGCTTGCCCTCGTGATTGCTAGCAGCACGCCTGCGCCGCCGAGCGCGATTATCGATGGCTCGATGCCAAGCGAGCCGTGCACCACAAACAGCGCGATGACCGCAAAGAGCACTCCAAGCGACTTTTTCAAAATGCTCCTGTCCTTCAGGTAGGTGCGTTCGTCTTCCTTCATCAGCTGTTCCAGGTTCTCGACCTGCGCCTTGAGCTCCTTTCTGAACATGAACTTGAGCAGGAAAAGCGACGCCACAAACGAGACTGCTATCGTGGGCCCCATGTGGATGATGAACGCGTTAAAGTCAATGTTTGCGGCCGAGCCTATCATTATGTTTGGCGGGTCGCCAATGAGAGTGGCAGTTCCTCCCACGTTTGACGCAAGGGCCTGAGCAAGGATAAATGGCATCGGCGACACCCTGAAGATCCTGAACACGGCCACAGTAACCGGAACCATCAGCAGGATGGTAGTGACATTGTCTATGAACATCGACGTAACCGCAGTGAACGTGCACAGCATCAGCATCAGTTTCCACAGGTTGCCACTGCTGGCCTTGCTCGCCTTGATGCCGACCCACTGGAAGACGCCGGACTCTGCAAGGATCGCGACTATTATCATCATGCCAAGCAAGAGCCCGATGGTGTTGTAGTCGATGGCGCCGACGATGAACTCGAAGCTCTCCTCTGCCTGGATGCTTCCAAAAGCAAGCGCGGCGATGATTATCGCTATCGCGCCAATGAGCGCTATAGAGCTTCTGTGGAGGAATTCAAACGATAGCACGATGTAGACGGAAACTAGGATGAACGCCGAGACCAGGATCATCGGGTGGATGTCCCTGCCAAGCGCCGGAGGGACAGTGAATATCAGGACAGCAAAAGCTGCTATGAGGCCGATGCCGATCGCGATTTTTTTCGGAGCAGCTTTTGGCTGCGCGGCAACTTCCAAAACCTACGTAATTATTAAACCGCCGTATAAATATAGTTCGAGCTCACTTCAAGTGCTTCGTCACAATGCTTCTGACATAGTCGGTGACATCGAGGCCGCTCTGGCCCGCCTTCTCGCCGAGGCGCTCCCAGATCTTCCTGTCGGATTTTTTGCGCGGGTCAAACACGAGGCGCACGGTCAAGAGCCCCTTTGGCGCTCCGCGCTTTACCCCGGCCGCAACCATTTCTTCCTGCAGCCTAGACTGCGCGGAGGCCTCAACGAGGCTGCCGTGGATTTCGGGCCTCCTTGCGATCCTTATGGCTTCGTAGGAAGTGATCTTGCCATTTTCTATCTGATCCTGCAGCGGCTGCGGAAGTGTCAAGATGCTGAGCCACTCGCTTATGGTGCTCTTTGGCAGGCCGTACTTTGCCGACGCGCCGGTTATGCCGCCCCTTGTCGAGTCGACCAGCTTTCTTACCATGCGTGCCTTTTCAAGCGGCGAAAGGTCCTTGCGGATAAGATTTTCAAAGAGCGACGCGGCCTCTGCTTCGGCGCCTTCCAGCTCGGTGATGACGGCCGGCACTTCCCTGACTCCCTTGGCGCTGAGCGCGAAAAACCTTCTGCGGCCGATGAGCAGCTTGTAGCGCCTGCTTTCGTCGTCAAATCGGACAACCACTGGCTGGAGCAGATCAAACTTTGTCAGGTGCTCCTTCATCAGCTTGTCGTTGCTGTCCTTGCCAAAATCCTGATCCTTGCGCAC
>DAINRX010000137.1:0-2883 GCA_036741635.1 Nitrososphaera sp. | reverse complement strand
AAAAAGGTGGACAAAAAGCTGGCCGAGATAGTAAGAAAGGGAGGCGCCGTCATTACCAGCTACACGCTGCCCTGGCTCGTAAAGGAGGAGTATGTGATAAAGCTGTGGCTGCGGGGCTCGCCGGAAAACAGGGCAAAGAGGATGGCAAACCGCGACGACATCAGCTTTGCAGAGGCAAAAAGGATAATCGCGCTAAGGGACGAGGAGAACAAAAAGATCTACCATAAATTGTACGGCTTTCGCTTCGGCGAGGACCTGACGGTCTTTGACTATGTGCTTAACACCGACAGGCTGCCGCTCGACTCGCTCATCGAGATATCCAAATTAATAGTCAGGCGGCAAAAATAGGTGGATAGCCTTGAACCTGCCGCAGCTGGAGAACCTTGTCAAAGTAGATGACGACGTTACAAACGACAACTATGGCCACTACCCTGACAGGCGGCCCATCGAGTCGCTCTTGTATTACGGGCTGGTGCTGGTGGACAAGCCTGCTGGGCCCACAAGCCACGAAGTCGTGGCGTGGGTAAAGCGCATACTGGAAATCGAAAAAGCAGGCCACAGCGGCACGCTCGACCCGGGCGCGACCGGGCTCTTGCCGCTCGGCCTAGGCGAAGGCACCAAGGCGCTGTCGGTGCTGCTGCTTGGCCCGAAAGAGTACTATGCACTTGCGCGCCTCCACTCGCACGTCTCGGTTGACAGGCTCAAGGGCGTGATGCAGGAATTCACCGGCGAGATCTACCAGCGGCCGCCGCAGCGCTCGTCTGTCCGGCGCGTCACCCGCGTAAGGACCGTGTACGAATTTGACTACCTTGAAAACTATGACAGGCTGGTGCTCATGCGTATTCTCTGCCAAGCCGGCACGTACATACGCAAGATAATCTACGACATTGGAGAGGTGCTGTCGCCGGGGGCAACTATGGTAGAGCTCCGCAGGACTAGGGTGAGCAACCTGTCGGAGCAGGCCGGCGGCCTCGTGAGGCTCCACGACCTTACGGACGCGTACCAGCGCTACAAGGAGAGCAAGGACGACGAAAAGCTGCGCCGGCTCATCCTGCCGATAGAGCACTGCCTTGAAGGAATACGTGCAGTCACCGTGCGCGATACCGCAGTCGACGCGCTGTGCCACGGGGCACCGCTTGCGGTGCCAGGAGTGGTGGCGGTGCCAAAGGACCTACGGGCGGGCGAGCTTGTGGGCGTGTACACCCTCAAGGGCGAGGTAGTAGGGCTAGGGCAGGCTGCCATGATAAAAGAAGAGATAGAGCAAAACACTCGCGGAATAGCGTTTGTCATGAAGCGCATCATAATGAAGCCGGGGACGTACCCGAAGGCCTGGCGATCAAAGGGCGAGCAGGCAGCCAACGTTTCAGTGCCCTCCTCCTCCTCCTCCGAAGTAGACCTTGACAGGCTTGAAAATGAAAACTCTGACGAATTCTAGCTCTTGCCGTTGTCTCTGTAGATCGGGCTTGCTCTATATGCTTCAACGCGAAGGCTCAGGCAAGCTGATAAATACTTCTGATGATGAGACAGCTGGACACAATGGAACCGGATTTACGGATGTACACGCAGGCATCCCAAAAAAATTCCAGATTGCGCTAGGCATAATATCTCTCATCAAGAGTAATAATGGCAGATTATATTTTGACTCCCTCTGCCGATCGCTTGACCTTGACCAAAACACACTGTGCAGCTATGGATTTACACGCTAGTAGGCATGGGATATACATCAAAAAGGAAGACCCGGGAGATTACGCAGTTACAGAGAAAGGTGAATTCGAGCTGGGCTGCCACTTTGAGCTCTTGCGCGGTCAGCACAAGATGTTCCTGCAGAGCGCGACCGTATAATAAAAAAGATTAGAGGGTTTCCCCTATGCCGGGTCGCTTGCGATCCAGCCGGGCAATGTTCTTTGCAAGGTTCTCCATGGTGCCGGGTATATGGCAGCGGCACATACAGTCGCTGCAGTCGACATGGTTGCCGCCCTTACAGTTATCGGATAGCCCCTGTGTAGTCAAAACCAAAGATTGTTGCACGTTCCTCAATTTTTAGCTTTTCTCTCCGTGGGTTTCATGTCAAGAAAGAGAATGCTGTTCAATGATTAGATGATTGCATTTTCGTGTTTAACTTTTTTATATGCTCTTGCTAGCTGTTATCATCATTATCGTTGCCCGCTGTTTTTTCCGCTCTTCTGGAGTAAGACTTTCCGCATCTAACTCGCCTAGACGCCAAAAAAAGCCAGAATGGTAATTTCTATAGGCAATATCATGAAATCCGTCTTTCTTTTTTGTCGATTTGATATTCTCTATCTGCGTGGGGGGCAGAGGGATTGCTCCAATGATGAGGGCAGCTCGATATTGTGCCTCCGTAACGATATACCCAAACCCTTTTCCTTTTTCAAGATTCATCACATGTCTCTTGGCAGCACTCTTGGTAGTAAAGCCGCGCCCGCAGGCAACACAAACATAATTTGGAATGCTTCTTGTCAATTATTAGGTCGCCTAATTTTGTTTCCTGCAGCACTGTGCAGCACAGTGCTGCATTATACCTAATAATAATGGTACTGGGTCGCTAAAAAGGCTATGCTTTAGGTTATTGCGTCAACCTATTGCTGTGCCAAATTGTTATCTTCTTGCCGATTTTCATATGACCTGTTTGAGCTCGAGTTTCTGCAATGTACTCTATCTTAGTCAACTTGAATGACCCCTAATGGTGGATTGGCTTATGATTAATATACAGATGCGCTAGTGCAAGAAGATGTAAGTGCCGGGATCGCCTAGCCTGGTAGGGCGCAAGCCTGGAATTTGTCAAACCGGTCAGCTTGTGACCCGTGAGGGTCCCGAGGGTTCAAATCCCTCTCCCGGCGCCTTGATCGAGGGTATTAGCGAAGG
>DAINRX010000136.1:0-2907 GCA_036741635.1 Nitrososphaera sp. | reverse complement strand
AAGGAATGTCGGTTAACATTGACGAGACAGACGAAAAGATAATCCGCATTTTACAGGCAGATTCCAGAAAAGCATTTGTAGAAATAGCCAACGAGATAGGGCTGTCAGAGTCGGCCGTCAGGCGGAGGGTAAAGAACCTTGTCGACAGCGGCATGATCAAGCGTTTTACGCTCGAGCTTGGCGCAAGCGACAAGACGAGTGCGATAACGCTCATTTCCGTGGCTTCAACTGCAGACACGTCGGCAGTGTCTGGTAGGCTCATGAAGCTGGGCGGCGTAGAGGTAGTCTACGAGATAACTGGCCAGTACGACATTGCAGCAATAATCGCGGCGCCGGCGATAGCGGAAATAAACAAGTGCATAGACGACATACGCAAGATAGAAGGTGTGTCAGACACTAACACTGTTATCATATTGAAGACAATACGTTAGCCTCTGTGACCTTTTAATTAGGTTATGTGCCACAGTCTCCGGATAGGAAAAAAGTTTTGAGGACATTTGAAGACAAGGACAAAGGAGCAAGCCCGGTAAAGGTTCCCGCTTCTGCCTGGAAGGTGCTTGCCGTCCTTAGCAGCATTGCTACCATGGTCATGTACGCCGAGACGATGCTGATACCGGCGATACCTGACCTCATCCGAGAGTTCAACGTATCGTATAGCATGTCGTCGTGGATACTGACTGCCTACCTGATCCCCGGCGCTGTCATGACCCCGATAGCCGGCAAGCTGTCAGACATATATGGGAAAAAGCGAGTGCTGCTCATCATACTGGCGATCTATACGGTAGGCATCGCCATTGCCGGGTTCTCGACAACTATCTACATGCTGTTCTTTGCAAGGGCAATTCAGGGCATCGGGATAGCCATGTTCGTTATTGCGTTTGGCATAATACGCGACCAGTTCCCGCGGGAAAAGATCTCTATAGGGCAGGGCGTGATATCGTCGATGTTTGCATCCGGCGCGGTGATCGGCTTTTTGGCCGGCGGCATAATAATCGCCAACTATGGCTGGCACGCCACCTTCCTTACCACGATACCAATTGCCATCGCACTCTTTGTCATCATCTGGCGCTTCAACTACGAGCGCAAGAGGGAACCTTGGGAGCAGCCGGCTGAGAACGTGCCTCCTGCCGACGCTGCCGATGTCCCAAAGGATGTGGACATCAAGGGTGCGGTTGCGCTTGCAACCCTTGTCACGTCGTTCCTAATAACGCTGACATTGCTTGAAACCGGTACTAGCGGCAGCGCCACCTTCATGTCGACTGGACAGATAGCAATATTTGTTGCATTAGGAGTTGTTGCTCTTGCGCTATTCATCTCGATTGAAAAAAAGGCGAAGGCACCGCTAGTTGACTTTAAGCTGATAACGCACAAGGCGATACTGCCGGCCAACCTGATAATCATGATAGTCGGGTTCTCGATGTTCATGGTGTTCCAGACGATACCGGTGCTCGTGCGAAACCCTGAGCCGCTTGGCTTTGGAGGCGACGCAGCTGCGGCCGGCTATGTGCAGCTGCCGTTTGCCATAGTGCTTTTGGTATTCGGCCCCACATCAGGGCTCATTGTGGAAAGGCTGGGCTCGCTCAGACCGATAATCATTGGCACTGCGATCACTACGGCAGGGTTCCTCGGCCTGCTTGCGTTTCACAGCGACTGGGTGGCTGTGGCTGCAAACCTTGCAGTGCTCTCGACAGGGCTGTCCCTCACAAACGTCGGAGCGCTGAACGTAACCTTGCTTGCGACGCCCATCCAGTTCACAGGCATGTCGCTTGGGATGAATACGCTTCTGCGCATTGTTGGGTGCTCGATAGGCCCGGCCCTTGCCGGCGTATACATGCAGATGTACCAGCAAACGCTGCTGATAGAAGGCAATTCTGTGGCGTTTCCATCGATGCAGGCTTACCAGCTCATATTCCTGACAGCAGTATTACTGTCTGTTGCGTCTATTTCGATGGCGATATACCTGAAGAGCCGGCTGAAAAAGATGGCGATACCCGACCTTACCTGATTTGCAAAAAAAGTAGTTCATATATTACCCAGTTGCAAAGATCACCCGATGTCGTACAACAGGCCGCAGGCTGACCCCAACGCTGCAAAATACAAGGAAAGGTGCAACAGCATTCTTGCCATTTCGCAGCACATCCGCTACGCCGGCGTCATGAACAGGTTTGGCCGCACACTGGCTGGAAACCTCCGCAAGGGATTAGTGCCGCTGCTCAAGCCGGACGAGGCTAGGAACGAGTTCTTTATCGAAGCGACGAGGAACCAGCTCCGCAGGAACTCTGAAAAGTCGATAGGCAGGACAGAGTACACGTTTACCGAGAATGAAAAGGTCAAGATACTGACCATTGCAAGCGAGGAGCACTTTTACTACATCACGATGGACAAGGAGACGCCCTCAGGCGAAGTGACGAGGGTTATCGACGCAGCCAAAAAGCTAGTCAGGCAGGCGAAATAAGCGACAGCATCATATGCAATCGATTCGCTGGCTGCATTATAGTTTTTTCACTTTATATCGTATATTTACACGCCCACATCATGGATGATGATGATGATGATATTCTTAGTACACCAAGCAACGCACACAGTGGCAACATGACTTCTAACGCGACCACCGGCGCAATGCCAAGCAACGCAACCAGCACCGGCTCGTCGGTTAACGCGACTGGCCCTGCAAACAACAACCAGACAGAAATAGCAGCAGCTGCTTCTGACAACAGCCCAGAATTTATCGAATAAGGAAGAAATATTCTTCCTTTTCCCTTTTTTCTTTCTTTTTTAGCGCTCCACGCCAAACGACAGCTTGATCGTGGTCTTGTACCGGACTATCTTGCCTGCGCTGTCCACGTCTGCAGTCATGTCCTGAATCTTTATCCCGTGTATCCCGTGCACAGTCTTTTTGGCTTCGTT
>DAINRX010000135.1:0-2927 GCA_036741635.1 Nitrososphaera sp. | reverse complement strand
ACCACGTCCACTGACATTATAGTGGGAAAGATCTCACCAACTTTGTGTTTGTAAAGGACCTGGTTTTTACTTCTGAAAGTCTTGTGTTTGGAATTATGATATTTTTTATCTCTTTCATCAAAGTGCCAGAGAAAATTCATTTTTTAACAGCCATGATGGATTTTATACTGGTTTTTTAAAACCTGTGATTCTATGTCGTTTTGGATCTCCCAGATTTTGTCGAACGCATCATCTAGCTATATAGCATCAGACGAAATTTGGCATTTTCTACCTGATGCTTTTAGACAAAACTTGGTTAGGGTTTTTTATCGCTGCTACTGCTACTACTACTGCTGCCGCCATTATTTTCTTTGTCAACATCATTATCATTATCCTTATCCTTCTTGTCGTCATCATCATCCTCATTCTTGGGGTCTTCAAGCGCCCAGGGCGCCCACCTCCCTATTATCTTGGCCCAGTCGATCCTGAGTGAATAATAGACTACTATCCCGAGCGCTGCAACGCTGGCAATCGCAACTATGATAAGCGTCGTAAAGTCTGTGGTTTCTCCAAGGATGCTCTCGACAAACGGCCTGCCAAGATAGAACGAGCTCCACACTATAGTCTCGTTCATGAGAACCTTGCCGGCAAATGTGGCAGCAGCAAACTTCCACGGGTTGTACTTGGCAAGCCCGAGCGGGATGTAAACGATGTCGTCCGGTATCGGCGTGAGGGCGGCGATAAAAGCCCCGAACCAGCCATATCTGCTCAGCAGGTTTTGCAGTGGGCGCATTCTCTGCTTTGTCTGGTCGCTCAGGATTTTCCGACCATAGTAGCTGATGAAAAAGATTATCGTCTTTGCAGCTACTATGCCTGCTGCGCTGACAATGGCGATTATGTGAGGATTGAAGTTTGGGTTAAACGAGGCAGTTATCAGAACAGGAAAGTATGGGACCGGCACAAATGGGATGAGGCTGAAAACAAAGCTGATCACCAAGATGCCAAGGTATCCGAGTTCTGGGTCAAATGGAAACAAGTCCTCAATGCTGACCAATTGCTAAACTCTCTTCTTCTTCTTCTTATTCTTAGTATGCCCTCGCAAACATTGCAACCTTCATTGATTCCTGCCCGCAGTAAATGCATTTTGCTGGCCTGTCCTTCTGGTCAAACGGTATGGCCCGGATGTCAGCGCCGGTTTCGTCTTTTATCTTCTCCTCGCATTCCTGCCTCCCACACCAGCCGGCAAGAACGAATCCACCCTTGCCCTCGATTGTCGACTTGAACTCGTCATAGTTGGCCGGCCATGAGATCCGTTCATTGAGCAGCTGTCTCGCCCTTGCAAGCAGGCTGCCCTGTATCTGCTCAAGGAGCGAGTGGGTGGTTTCCACCAGCTTGCTGCTGCGGTCGGATTGCATCTTCTCCTTTGTGTCGCGCCTGACAAACTCTGCCTGCCCCTTCTCGATATCCCGGGAGCCTATGTTTATCCTGAGGGGCACGCCCTTCATCTCCCACTCGTTAAACTTCCAGCCCGACGTGTACTCGTCGCGGCCGTCCATGTAGGCGCGAATGCTGGCCTGCTTGAGCTCGGCCTCCATCCTGGCGGCGTGGTCCTTGACAGGCTTGGCGTCCTTGTCCTTGAATATAGGCACTATCACTACTTGGATTGGCGCGACCCGGGGCGGCAGCACCAGCCCCTTGTCATCGCCGTGAACCATAATGAGCGCGCCTATCAGGCGCCACGACACTCCCCACGAGGTCTGCCAAGCAAAGTGCTCCTTCGTGTCCTTTCCAAGGTACTTGATCTCGAAGGGCTTTGAAAAGTTCTGCGCAAGATGGTGAGAGGTGCCCATCTGGAGCGCCCTGCCGTCCGCCATCATGCCTTCAAGCGTGGTGGTGTACTTTGCGCCGACGAATTTCTCCCGGTCGCTCTTGAAGCCGGTTACCACGGGGACCGCAAGGTAATCCTCTATCAAGTGCTTGTAAATGTCAAGTATCGTCATGACTTCTTGCTCTGCTTCTTCCTCCGTGGCGTGGACAGTATGGCCTTCCTGCCAGAGGAATTCAGAAGTGCGGATGAAGGGCTTTGTCGCCTTTATCTCGGCGCGCAAAGCGGTGTTCCAGAAGTTGATCTTTAAGGGCAAATCACGGTAGCTGGTTATCCACTTGGCAAATATCGAGTACGCAAGCGTTTCAGAAGTCGGCCGCAGCGCCAGTTTTTCGCTGATGTCATTGTTGCCGGCCTTTGTAACCCAGAACACTTCGGGAGTGAACCCTGCAAAGTGACCCTCTTCCTTTGAAAGGAGGCTCTCAGGTATCAGCACGGGCAGAAAGCCATTCTGGTGGCCTGTCTCCTTGAACTTTTTGTCAAGTATGTCACGTATCGACTCCCATATGGCATAGCCATAGGGCCGCAAAACGATAAAGCCCTTGACGGGCGCGTAGTCGGCAAGGCCAGCTTTGAGGACTGCCTGGGTGTACCACTCGCTAAAATCCTCGCTTTTCTTGACAGTGATGCCGACTGCCGCTTCTTTTGATGGTTGCGAACTCACAATCAAGCATTGGCAGAACGTATAGCATTTATGAAGTTTTTTGTACGAATAATGGCAGGCAGCCGTTTGTAAAAAGATCGCCGCCTTTCGCTGGCCCTTTGACAGCTTTTCAAATTCCTTCTGGTGTGGTATAGCTGCAGAAGAACCCCCCTGACTGGAATTGCGGGCCTTCTGCCGCGCCTCCAAGCTGGGCTATCCTGTCAATAAGACAAAACACGCCCATGTCAGCCATTATGGCGATCCCAATCTTTCCGGAGAAGACTGCCGCATGCGCAATCACAGCCTATTGAACAGCAGTTCGTTTTCATACTGCGCGTGCAGGTACATCATCATCTTGTACGAGTCCAGCAGCAGCAGCAGCAGCAGCAGCAGCAGCAGCAGCAGCAGCAGCAGCAGCAG
>DAINRX010000134.1:0-2979 GCA_036741635.1 Nitrososphaera sp. | reverse complement strand
AAAATATGTAGACCATCACAAACGGCACGGCAGCAAGCGCAAAGGCGTACTCGGCGTTCATAACCGACGACAGAGCTATCTGCAAGCCAAGGTACAGCGTGACGCCTGCCGGGATCAGGCCGAACACGATAAACCTGTGACTTCTCCTCTTGAACTTTTCAATGTCCCTGTATGGGTACTGCACATGGTGGTAGACCACCGGCATCACAAAAAGCGATACCGCTATCGTGATTGAAAAGAGCGCGACTAGCAGGGAAATCCTGTTAATGAATGCGAAATTCTCTGGAACCCTTATCGAGATTTCTAGCAGGAACCCGAAAAGGATGCCTGCAAAGGCCGTTAGCACCGAGCTTTCGCGAAGCACCGTCTCGTAGTCCTGCACGAGCCTGTCCCTTGCTTCATCCTCTTTCCTGTTCAACGCCACATAATATAGGCGGATAATCTTAACAAGGGTTTGTATCGGCTAATAGTTGATTAGGCAGCGATAGGAATGATGCTGCAATGCCTGAGCAGGACATCATGGACAATGTCCACAGGTACTTTGCTACCACTGTTGCATTGATAACCACAAAGGGGAGCAAGTATGGCCAGAACGTGATGGCCGCCGAGTGGACGATGCAGATCTCGTACGAGCCAATGCTAATCGCGGTCTTTGTCCACGAGTCGCCGACATACTGGAACATAGAGGAGAACAGGGTATTTGGCGTCAATATCGCCTCAGAGGAGCAGGCTGAGCTGGTGAACATTGCCGGCGGCTACTCTGGCACTGAGATAGACAAGCTTGCAATACCGGGCGCCTTTGAAACATACAGAGCAAAGCACGTTGACGTCCCGATGATAAAGGGGTGCGCGCTGAACGCCGAATGCAAGGTTATCATAACAGAAAAGATGGGCGACCACATAATGGTGGTGGGCGAGGCTGTCAGGGCGAAATTTGACGACAGCAAGTTCCCGCTCGTATACACGCGGGGAAATTATAGAAAGCTGTCAAGGTCAAAAATCCCATCTGGCAGAAAGGGCGTGCGCGTGGCGCAGTCGCAGATGTCTGAATTCAAAAAGATGTCAAAGGGCCAATTCGTGCTCAAGGCAGCCGCGGCCGTGATAAGACAGAACCGCAAGATACTGCTTCAAAAATTTGGCGATTGCTGGATCGTGCCTACGGTGGCAGTGGACAGGAGCACCAACTACAGAGAGGCGCTCGAGCAGCACCTTGCTTCGATCAAAGTGTTTGCGCAAGTCGGAAGCATAAGCGGCATAGAGCGCATGATGCTCAAGAGCGGCAAGGCAGAACTTCGAGCCAACGTTATCACATTTGACTGCAGGTTCTCCTCGCTTGGAGAAGGCTCTGGTGCCACGTGGTTTGCCAGACCGCCGAAAAACATTGCTCTCAGGAACCTACTTGGCAAAAAGTCCTGACTGCACTATTTCTTCTGTGGCGGCAAGCAGCTTCTTGACATCGCCTTCGTCGTGCGCGTACGAGAGCGCTCCCATCTTGGTAGGAAGGAAGAATATGCCGTAGTCAGCCACCAGGGCAAAGTGGTATTTTGCCAGTAGCGCTTTGTCAGACGTGGCAACATCGCTTGCGTTCATGACAACATCCTTGCGAAAGTGCGTCAGAAATATAGAGCCAGTGCCTGTCACCTGGCATGGGATCTCTGCTTCTGCAAATATCTTTGTCAACCCTTTCCTTGCCATGTTGCCAAGCCTGTCTATCTTTGTATATACACCTTTGTTCTTTTTCAAAAAGTTCAGCGTGGCAAGCCCTGCAGTCATGGTGACAGGGTTGGCAGAGAACGTTCCTCCGCCTATCGCGCAGCGCGCCTCCTTGTCCTTCCTTGCGACCGGGTCTGCAAGCGACATGATCTCTTTGTCGCCGCACACAATGCCGATGGGCATTCCGCCGCCGGCTATCTTGCCAAGCGTGAATAAATCGGGCTCGAGCTTGTAAATGCTCGCAGCGCCGTTCAGAGAAAGCCTGAATCCTGTGACTATTTCGTCCAGTATGAACAGGCTGCCGTTCTTTTTCGCAAATTCCTGCAGGCCCTGCAGGTAGCCGTCTACCGGCGTAATGCAGCCAGCGCCGCCCAGCACCGGCTCGATAATTACGCAGGCAAGATCGTCCTTGATAGTTTCAAGGACCTTAAGTGACGCGTCAAGGTTGTTGAACGAAATGGACTCAACGTACTGGCCCTCGTCTTGTACAAGGCCGGGCCCTTCCTCTGCTTCGAATGGGTAGTTGACGGTCTGCATGAGCGTAGTGTTAAAGCCGTGCCAGCCGCCTATCGCTTTTGCAATAACGCGCCTGCCAGTTTTTGCGCGCGCAAGCCTGACTGCGTACATCGTGGCCTCGGAGCCGGTGCTCGAGAAGCGCATCATCTCTGCCCTTGGCATCAGCTTTTGTATTGTCTCGCCAAGCTCGATGCTCACGTCATTGACAGTGCCATAGAGGGTGCCGTTTCGTACCTGCTGTGCGAGCGCGTCTGCCACCGGCTTGGGCGAATGCCCAAGAATAAGTGCCCAGTGGCCCATCCAGTAATCAGTGTATTTGTTGCCATCGACGTCGCGCAGCTGCCTGCCTTTGGCAGAATTGACAATGAACGGGTAAGGCTCAAAATAGCGAATATTATGGCTAATGCCGCCAGGGAAGACCTTGGCAGAGCGCGAATAGAGGCGCCCGGACTTTATCGTCCTGCGACGGTAATTGCCGGCGTAGTCACGCATGATGTATGAACGTAACTGCCTGCAGGCTGATTCCTGTATAATCCTTTGTTTTGTGGCCGCACGTTTAATTAACAGCGACGCGCAAAAGTGTGGCTGCTGCGATGAACTGCTTAGAATGCCACCACTCCCACCGGACGCACGAATTCGTCAAGGGAGGGACGAACTCTATTTTGCAGGTAGGCCGGTGCCTTGTGCCAGGGTGCGAATGCCAACAGTACATTGACAATATAGAAAAGATAGACGAGGACCTTCTCTAGG
>DAINRX010000133.1:0-3027 GCA_036741635.1 Nitrososphaera sp. | reverse complement strand
ATTACTATCTTTTTTCTCCTGTTTGGAGTCTATGATGGCATTTTCAGCAGGCTATGGCGTGACCCGCGACATAGTTCTCGGGAACAGCACCGTGTCCTTGATGTCGTCGACGTTTGTTATCCAGCGCATCAAGCGCTCGATGCCAAGCCCAAAGCCGCCGTGCGGCACCGAGCCGTACTTGCGGAGGTCAAGGTACCAGTCGTAGGCAGCAGGGTTAAGCCCTTCCTTCTTGATGCGCTCAGTCATTGAGACGATGTCGTCTTCTCTGAGCCCGCCGCTCGTTATCTCTCCAAAGCCCTGCGGCGCCAGCATGTCTGCCGCAAGACCGACGCCCTTTCTCTCTGGGTCTTCCTTGACATAGAACGGCTTGACTGCTATCGGGTATCCGACCACAAATACCGGCTTGCTCGCGTTCTTGGTCAGCTCGCGCTCGGAATCTACGTTGAGGTCGTCACCAACTCTTATTTCGCGCTTGCTCCCGTTCTCCTGCACTATCGTGAACCCTTTCGTCCTCAGGATGTCGATAGCATTTTCGTACGGCAGCCGCTCAAAGGGGGGCTCGACCTTTTTTAGGTCAGCGACATCTCTTTTCAAATAGACAAGTTCCTCAGCCCTCTCCCTTACCGTGTTCTGGATTACGTACGACACCAGCTGCTCCTGCACTTTTAAAATGTCGTCAAGCGTGACCCAAGGCGCCTCGGCTTCAAGGTGCGAAAACTCTGCCAAGTGCCTCACAGTCCGCGACTTTTCCGCCCGGAACGAGGGTGTGAGGCTCCACACTGGGCCCAGTGAAAATATCATTGCTTCCAGGTACAATTGAGCGCTCTGCGACAGGTACGCCTCTTCGTCAAAGTATTTCAGCTTGAATAGCGTCGAGCCGCCTTCCACTGCGCCCTTTACTATCGTTGGCGCAGTCACTTCCATCCAGTCGTTTTCTACAAACCACCGCCGGCCGTAATCCAATACGGTCGCCCTTATCTTGGCCATCGCGACCATCCTGCGCGTGCGAAGCGCAAGGTGCCTCTTGTCCAGCAGCAGCTCGTCGCTCTGGTATTCTCCTATCGGGTAGTCGGCGCCGGCGACGTTGTATACCTTCAACTGCTTCCCCCTTATTTCGTAGCCTCCCTCTGGCGCCCGCGGGTCCTGACTCACGGTGCCAGTCACCTCGACTGACGACTCGATGGTGAGGCTTGCCGCCCTATCGACTGGAAAGACGCATTGGATGACTCCGCCCCTGTCGTCGCGCACTAGGACGAACGCGTTCTCCTTTTGCTTCCTCAGCCGGTAAACCCATCCTCGGATCGTGACTTCCTTGCCAGCATAGTCCTGCGACTTGACCTGGCTTGCCCTGAGGGACATCGGGATTTACGTTTCCCTTCTGGGGCTCTTAAGTGTATTCATATTATGCTGCCGCTGTGTCTGCCGGCGTCGACGGCACAGCCTTGCCGAAATACGCCTTGACGTGCGGCCTGTAAAGGTAGTACAGTATCACGCCGTTGATGGCGAGGCTTATTATGCTGCCGATGTTGCCAGTCACTATCGACACTACAGACATGATTATCACGATTATCGACAGTACCACCGCGGCAGTCCACGCCCAGCCCCTTGCCTTGATCAGGCCGTACGCAATGAACAGGGCAGCGATGCCAAGTGCGAGTAAGATTATGCCGGAGATGATTGCCGTCACGCTCAGCAGGGCTCCTGATATGGCGTCTATCATCATGCCTTCGGTCTGCGCAAGCGAGGGGAAGAAAGGGGCTATTGCCACCGCGCCAGCACCCACGATTATCATCACTATCCCGCTTATTATCACCAGGATTGCAATAATGGTGACCCCGAACGGCCTTGCCATGAAATGATATGCCGAATTTTGTATTTAATTGGTGCCAAAGATAGTTACGTAATGTAATTATCATTGACAGATCCAGCACAGGATATGCAAGATCTAGGCCGCTGCCGCGTCGGAAGGAGGCGCAGTGGCCGTCTTGCCAAAGTACGCCATCACATGCGGCCTGTACAGATAGTAGAGGATTATGCCGCTCAGGATCAATGTAAATATCGATGGCCAGTACCCCGCGATTATGTTCATGATGGAAATTATGATCCCTATTATCGAAAGCCCTACAGCGCCGGTCCAGCCCCAGCCTCTTCCCTTGAAGAGGCCGTACGCCACGAACAGCGAAGCGATGCCAAGCGCCAGAATTATCGAGCCCCAGACCGCGGCAAACTGCGTCACCTCCGCGACTACCACAGGCGGATTCACCGAGAAGGCTGACGAAAGGAAGGACGCAAAGACCAGCGAGTCGATGCCGCTAAAGATGGCGAACATGCCGTTTATCACCATAATGATTCCAAGAAAGTCAATGCCGGCAGGCTTCTCCCGTAGCATACCATAGTACCGGCGATTGACTGCATATTTATCAGGTCTACAAGATAATGAGGTATTGCCAATTCGTATTGTAATACTACTATCGTACAGGGTACGAAAGAAACGGTGGAATGTGATCGACGTTTATTAGTAAAGACCGGCCTGCCGGCGCTTTATGGGCTTTCTTTGTCCTCAGTCTCATCCTGCAGCAGGGACACACACAACAGTCCCTTCCGCCCCACCGGATAAAGACGCCACGGTAGCAACACTACTTGTCGCCAAAGGCATAGCGCAGCCCTTACCCTTTTTTCAAGGTCACTGTTGTTCTGACTGTAGAACATGCAAATTTTATACATGTCAACCAAGAAATTAATTAGCAAGTTCTACAATACTACCCTTCCTTACACGCGCGCAGATGATGTGATGTGGACTGGACATCATATGCATCATCATTGATAATTGCGGTTTTCTTTGCCGTTGCTACAGTCTCTTCTGCGTCTGCCTACTTTTACAGCCAGACCCCGGAGAGCAGGCAGACCTCGGAATGCGGCGAGGCAGGATGCTTTTACGACCTCCTCTAGGCAGGCTAGGTACACTGAGGAGATAGCAAAGGCCGTAGTGTTTCTCGTATCCGACGATAGCAGCTACATCACCGGAAC
>DAINRX010000132.1:0-3059 GCA_036741635.1 Nitrososphaera sp. | reverse complement strand
GGGGCAGAAACCACCGGGCCCGCTACCTCTATAAGATACAAATGCCAATATTTGTCGCTCAAATGATGACCTGTTATCCGTGGGAGCGAAAGCGATGAAGTGCTTACGACGGTCTGATGAGATCTAGTATAAAAGAATTAACTAATTGGTTTCCCACATGCTCCACTGAAAACGCACGCGCACGCAGGTTATTACCTGCTGATCAATAGATCGTGCAGCTGCTTCATTATCCTCGCAGTCGCGCCCCAGATCACGTTATCATTGTAGGTAAACTTGAACGCGTCTTTTGCAAGCAGGTAGTGCTCGGTGTCCGGCTCAATAGTTGCGAGCGTTTCGAGCAGCGGCGCGTCTATTACTGCCTCCACTTCGCTTGCCGCGATTCTGTGCTCCGGCAGGCTGTCCTGCAGCGTGATAAAGGGCACGATAAAGTGGTTTGAGGTCATTGTCCTGACGGCTCGCAGGCTGCCCACTACCTGCTCCGGCGTAAAAACGATCCCGATCTCTTCTTCGGTTTCCCGGAGCGCGGTTGCAAGGAGCGTGCCGTCGCTTTCGACGTACCGGCCGCCGGGAAACGAGATCTCGCCTCTGTGCGACTTTAAAGTCGAGCTGCGCTTGGTCAAAAAGACGTGCGGCCTGTCATGGTGATAGTGGTAGTAGTGGATTATCACGAGTACCGCGGACGGCGTCGCTGAAGCAGCGTCCTGCGGCAGGTACAGCCGGTGCTCAAGAGCCGGCTTCAGTATCGACAGGATCTCTTCCTTGCGCAACGCCCTTCCTGAGGATGCAGGCTACATATAATATGCATGCTTGCTCTCTCTCTAGCATGCGACCTCGCATTTAATAATGCCTCACGTCGATTTTGTTGCTGTAAAGCGATGAAGATATCCTATGAGCTGAACCCGCCCAAGATAGTTAAGGGCGAGCGGTTCGACCTTGCGCAGCTTGAACAGGACATGCAGGTGATGGCTGGCCGCGCGTCGCAGCTGGCAGGGCTTGTCAGCGGCATCCACCTTACCGACTCGGTGCTTGGCATCCCGCGAGTCTCGAGCATAACTGCAGCAAGCTACATCATCAGGAACGCTATCAGGGCTGACGCAGTCAGGATGAGCTGCAGCATCAGGGTTCGCGACCGCAACTTTACTTCGCTCTGTCAGGCGGTGTCTGACGCCATACTAGCTGGAGTAGACAGCCTGCTCGTGCTGATGGGCGACGAGCCGGCGGACAAGCCGCCGGGCGACTCGGGCCTCAGGCCGAGCACGGCTGTCAGAATGCTCAAGAAGGAAGGCTACGACAGCAGGATCAAGCTAGACCTGTCGTTTCCTGCAAGGGTCAAGGACAGGTCTGCGCCGTCGATACAGAGCAAGCTTGACGCAAAGCCGCACTCGCTTGTGACACAGTCGATATCGTCGCTATCCGACCTTGGCTCCATAGTCGACCTCGCCAAGTCGCACGGCATCAAGGTTGCTGCCGTAATCATGGTCCCGTCTGAAAAGAACCGCCAGTCGGCAGCGTTAATCGGCCTTGACTGGTCCGGCTACGAGAAAAACCCGGCAGACTTTGTCAAGCAGGCTGCCAGGATGGCAGACAGGATACTTCTGACCTCGCCTAACAGCTTCAGATCAGGGCTTGAATTGTTACAGCAGCTGCTGCTCAGATGACGCCACTGTCGTCGTCGTCGCCGTCGCCCCTCCTGTCGGCTGTTATTATCTCGCCCTTCACTGCGTCAATTACCTGCCTGTGAAAGGTGCGCAAGTTCTCGTCCTCTGGAAGGCGCGGCCTGCGATGGTCTATCGTTATTTCTTTTTTCACCGTGCCCGGCCTCTTTGTGAACACGACCACCTTGTCGCCGAGGCATACCGACTCCATGATGTTGTGCGTGATGAATACAATTGTTTTCTTTGTCCTGGCCCAGATCAATTGCAGTTCCACCAGCAGGAGGTCGCGGGTCTGGCTGTCAAGGGCGGCAAAGGGCTCGTCCATCAGCAGCACCTCAGGGTCCATTGCAAGCGCCCTTGCTATTGCCACCCTCTGCTTCATGCCACCTGACAATTGATAGGTGTACGCGTCAGCAAACTTGGTAAGCTGCATCATGTCAAGGTAAAGCATCGCCCTGTCCTGCCTCTTTTCCTTTTCCAAGCCCTGCATCTTTAGCCCAAACTCGACGTTCTCTATAACTTTCAGCCAAGGAAAGAGTGCATTTTCCTGAAAAACCATCACCCTGTCCGGGCCGGTTTCTGTGACAGGGTGGCCGTCCAGCACGACCTCGCCTTCCGTTGGCCTGTCAAGGCCAGCCAAAATGTTAAGGAGTGTCGTCTTGCCACAGCCGGAAGGCCCCACGAGGCACACAAACTGCCCGTCCTCTACTGCCAAGTTGATGCCTTTGATGGCAGAGATGGTCCGGCTCTGGCTGCCTTGCAGCACAACAAAATGCTTGCCTATGTTTTTTGCCTCAAGCTTGGCCAAGTGGCATCATCATCCTATCAAACAAGGTCGCTCGTGTCACCGAATTGCTTCATTTTGTTAATGCGCCGCCTATCTAAAATCGTTATGGCTGCGCCGGCGACAAGCAGGGCAATTCCCACGAAGAGTAGCGAGATAAACGTCACTGCAAGAGTGGCAAAGGAAAGGCCGCTCTCCTGTATTATCGTCTCATTGTACCCTAGTATCGCAGCGACATCCACAGCCTCGCCAGACGGGTTTGCAATGATAAGTGAATACTCGCCACCTTCTGCGATTTGGAACTGCTCAAAAACTGGAGGGTCGGTTGGAGAAACGCTGACGCGCCTCTGGTCTAGAGTCATGTCTGAAGGGCCTGCAAGCCTGACGTCCAGCTGCGCAGGCGCCTCTGAAAAGCCAATGATGTACGCGCCCAGTGCGCTCTGGTTGATAAATTGCCTTATCGTTTGCGAGCCGCCCGGCGAAATGACGTATCTGTTGTCGTTTAACAGGCTGTCTGCAAGTATCACAGTAGAATAGGTGAATATTCCAAAGCTTACCGCCGCGATGGCCCCGCCGGCTAGCAGCAGGATGTGACCCCTTTTTGGCCGCAACTTATGATG
>DAINRX010000131.1:0-3145 GCA_036741635.1 Nitrososphaera sp. | reverse complement strand
AAAAGAGTTTACCAGCTAAATTTGGTTACACCAACAAGACACTAGTAACCACTGACATGGCTTTGATTGGATTCCTGAAGACAAGCGAAAAGCCATAGCCGCTGTCGTTCAAGAGTTTTTTAAACATAAAAGCAATGATTGCAATTGCAGCAGCGGCAATTATGCTGTGAGCCAGTGGAGCTCCAAATGCGACTACGAGTGGGCCAGTAAAGTATGTGGGACCGATCAACCAGAGCAGAGGGTTATCCTCATGATGCAACGAGTCTACAAGCACGTGCGACAAGCTGCCAATCGCTGCAGAAATAATAAAATATTTATCCAGCTTTGCGCTGGCAAATCCACTTATGCCTATCTTCTCCAGCTTGGCATGTGCGAGCAATTTTACAAGGACGACTGTGAGGACAATGTCTACGCTCAGCGCGCCTACGAGGGAATGCAGCACCAGCCTGTCAGGATACAATCCCAACAACTGATAGACGAGTGCTTCGAGATCAGGCACCATCGCACCCATAGTAAGAGCGGCAAAATTCAGTGCCTTGAATTTCATTTTAAATGGCCATGCAAACGCAACGTGGAGTGGAGTAATCAGCACTGTTATTAATCAATATACTCAAGGAGGCTTCATAAAAAGAAAATGGATGAAAAAAGTTTGGGAAGATCATCAGCTGACGTACGCCCGCTCTGCATGCTGCGTAATGTCGAGGCCGATATCCTCTTCATCTTCCTTGACCTTGAGGCCTATCGTCGCGTCTATCATCTTCATGATGACTACCGTGCCGCCAAAACCAAGCGCGGCTGCGACTGCGATGCCCAGCCCTTGAATTGCCAGCTGCACCGGGTTCCCGTACAGGAGGCCGTCCGGCCCTGCCGGGTTTATCAGGGTGCTTGCGATTATGCCTACCGCCAGCGCGCCCACGATGCCAGTTACGCCGTGCACCGAGCTGACGTCTAGCGCGTCGTCTATCTTCCAGTGCTCCTTGAAGAGCAGGATGGCATAGTACGAGGCAAAGCCCAGCACTATGCCCAGAAAGAACGAGTTCTGCGCGCTGATAAAGCCTGAAGCAGGTGTGACGCCTGCAAGGCCAGCGATGGCGCCGTTAATCGCTGCAGTCGTAGACGGCTTGCCCGAGCGCTTCCACGAAAGCACGATCCAGACCAGGGCTGAGGTTGATGCTCCGATGTGCGTCACCAGCAGCGTGTTGGCGGCAAGCGAGCCGGACGCAAGGGCGCTCCCGGCGTTAAAGCCAAACCACCCTATCCAGAGCAGAGTTGCGCCAATGACTGCAAGGGGTATGTTGTGGGGCACCATGATCTCGGGTCCGAAATTCTTCCTGCGGCCGAGTACCAGAGCAGCGGCAAGCGAGGCGAGGCCAGCGCTCGTGTGGATAACGATGCCTCCGGCAAAGTCAAACACGCCCAACTCTGCAAGCCATCCCCTTCCCCAGATCCAGTGCGCAAGCGGGTAGTAGATGAGCAGGCTCCATGCCACGATAAAGACTACAAACGCGCTCCACTTGACTCTCTCGGCAAAGGCGCCGGTGATAAGCAGAGGAGTAATGACAGCGAACATCATCTGGAATGTTGCGAACGTCACGCCCGGCACCGTCGGCGCGTAGTCGACAGAGTCGTTGAACGGGACGTTGTTGTAGAACAGCCAGTCAAGGCCGCCGATAAATCCGCCCTGCGAAGGAGCGAATACGAGCGTGAACCCGAGGACGAACCACAGTGTTGAAAGGATTGCAAGCCCGGAAAAAGTCTGCATGATTACTGACAGCGAGTTTTTGCCCCTGATGAGCCCTGCTTCAAAAAACCCCAACGCCGGCGTCATCAGCATGACAAGGCCGGTGGAAATGAGCATCCATGTAGTATCGCCAGTGTCGATCGGCATTTCCGTCTTCTACTTGCATGAACCATAATATAAAAAGACTACTGAGTTGTGATATTAACTTAATATTCGATTTTTTATGATACATTTCTACTCAAGTGCTGCCTTCAAGCTGTCTGCGATGTGGTCGACGTCCGCCTCTGTCACGTGAGGATGCACTGGCAGCGACATGACGTGGTCTGTGCACCATTCCGTCGCCGACAGCTTTGTGCCCGGCGCCACCTGCATGTAGTAGGGCGTCCTGTGCACCGGCGGGTTGTAATAGATAGTCGCGCCGACGTTGTCCTTTACCAGTTTTTCCTTGATCCTGTCTCGGTTGCCGTCAAAAGCCACGGTGTAGAGGTACCAATTGAACTTCTTGTCGGCGGTTTCCTGCGGCAGCCTAAAGCCACCCTTTTTTGCAAGAGAGAAGAGTATCTTGGACAGCAGCTCGGCGTTGCGCCTCCTGATCTCGAGCATCTTGTTCAACTTTTGCATCTGCACCTTGGCGACTGCCGCGCTCAGCTCCGGCAGGCGCAGGTTCAGGCCCAGAATTCTGGTGTCATAGCCCTCTACCATGCCGTGGTTCCTTATCATCTTGATCCTGTCTGCCATTTCGTCGTCGTCTGTTGCTATCGCTCCGCCCTCGCCGGCAGTCAGCACCTTGCTTGCGTACATGCTAAAGCAGCCCATTACTCCGAACGTGCCTGTCTGCTTCTTTTTGTACGTCGAGCCGAGGGACTGGCAGGCATCCTCTATCACGTCAATCGAGTGCTTTTCTGCAAGCTCGCTTATCTCGTCCATGTCGGCCGGGTGGCCGTACAGATGAACCGGTACCACCGCCCTAGATTTCTTGGTGATCTTGCTCTTCATGTCAGAAACGTCGACAGTGTAATCGTCCTTCTTGATGTCAACAAACACCGGCTTCCCTCCCGCCGCAACGATGGCGTTGGCGGTGGCCACAAACGTAAACGATGGCAGCAATACCTCGTCGCCCTGCTTGACGCCGGCCGCAAGGAGGGCCGCGTGGAGGGCGGCTGTTCCAGAGTTGACCGCAAGCACATGTTTGACGCCGAGGTAGCTTTTCACCTGGGATTCAAAGTCGCGCACGCGCCTGCCGCCGTCGCGGGCGGCGGTGGTCAGCGCGTTCTCTTCAAGGACGCTCATCACTTCGCGCTTTTCCTCTTCGCCAATCCAAGGCTTGTTAATGGGAATCATGCTTGACAGTGGGGTGTGCATGGTCGGTATTTATCATATTGCGTGTTTGCTTATAACAGGCTC
>DAINRX010000130.1:0-3146 GCA_036741635.1 Nitrososphaera sp. | reverse complement strand
GCCACTGTTGCGGCTACAATGACTGACACCGGCAGCTCTGGCGCGGGCGGCATCTCGCCTATTGCGTCGACCGCGTCTTCGGCTGCGTTCCTTGCTGCGACATAGTTGCCGTTTTCAAATTCTGCGTTCGCCTGCTGCAAGAGCTGCCTTGCTGCAGAGGTGTCGCGGTCTTCCCCCACAGCCGTCTCGATCTGCGTGCCAGCGCCAGAGATTGCCTGCTGTGCCGCCACAAAGTCCCTACCAGCCGCAAGAGCCGCGTCGTTTGCCTGCGTCGCCAGCGTTTCGGCGTCCCCAAACCTGCCAGCGTCCCTGGCGGCCATGGCCTGCTGGAGCATACCCTCTGCGCCGGCAAGCACGATGTCAGGGTGTTCGGTTCTCACTTGATTTATGGTGGTGTCGGCAAGCCTGATGACTATGTTTGCCTGCTCCTCTGTGCCAAGCACTCCTATGACATACATGATACGGGTTGGGCCTGGGTCGTCAAAGGTCAGCAGGTACTGACCGGCAAAAGGCGTGATGGATGGCTGCGGCTCAAAGTCTACAAGCACGCTTTCCGGCGGAAGCCTCACCGAAAAGCCGGTATCTGGGGAGTTGAGCGTAAAGATCCATCTCACTTGGCTCTTGTCGACCAGATCCTGCGTGGTGTAGCTTATCCTGACGTTTGACACTCCGGGCGCTCTGAGCACGATTTCGTTAGGAGTCGACCCGATCGCGTACTTGACCACGTTGTCTTCGTAGTCGACCACGATAAGGTTCCTCACGCTGCTTTCTGCAAACAGCGGTACTCTAATCTCCTCTGCCATAGGATCGGTGATGTTGATGTCGTACTCGACCAGCGCGTCGCCGTTAGAAAAGAGCGCGATAAAGAGCGACTCGGCAGAGTAGCCGGGGTCCTGCTGGGAAGTAGTCGCCGGCAGTTGAGCCTCAGCAGCGACAAAGGTCGAAATTATAACAACAATATCAATAAAAAACAGCACCCCTGGAACGCAAAATCTATGGATGCTCTTCCAGAGATATGTAGGTGTCATGAGAATGACTTGCCACATTAAAAGACTAGCCAGAAATGATATAAGTCTTCTGACAGTGACGCCTCTAAAAGTTCTTGGTTTCCGGATAGAATGTCCTGAAGTTCCTATCCTTATAGCCCTCGACCCATTTGAACTTGCGCTGGAGGGTTGCCGTATACACCTTTGTCCAGTCAAGGTCGACACAGTTGAGCCACGCCTTCATGACGCGCGGGTCGATGTAGTTACGGAGCGAGGTGCCAAGGTTGTAGTCGCGCGTCTCCTGCTGGAGCTTTAGCTGCACTTCGAGCTTTTCAAGGCGCTCCTTCAATCGCTGCTCCTGTAGCTTGGTCTTCCACTTTTTTGCCGCAATGTCCGCCTTGAGTTGCTGGATAGCTTCCTTCTTTTTGGCTACAGCCTCCTCAAATTTTTCAATGGCCTTCTTTGCGGCAGGGTTCTTGGGGTCGACTCCTTTTTTGTGGTTGCACGTTATCGCCGCTTTCAGGTTGGCCATCTTGGCAGTGTAGACCTTTTGCGCCTCTGTAGAGTTCTTGTCCACCCTGCTTGAGCTTGCAAGCACCTCCTGCACCGCCTTGGTCGCGATGCAGGTCCTGAACACCTTGGCGGTGAGCCCCGGCATTATCGTCTGCAGGAAAGCGTTCACCTTGCGCGAGTTGATGCCGTCAAATATTGGGTCGGTAGGCTTTTTGCCCTGCATGAACCTTTTCAGGTTATCATATAGTGCCTTTGTGTCGTCTGAATTGACTTCAAGCGTCTTTTGCCAAGGCACGCTGTCCTTGCCCAAGAAATTGAATTCTATCATTTGCCTGCCATTTGCCTGCGGGAACTTTATGTGCTCAACGCGGAGCGTGCTTGCGCCCACGGTGTCTGCCTCGTCGGGATCCTTTTCGTCGCCTACCCTCATGGCAAGCTTGAATATGAGGTACGAGGCAGTTGCCACCTTGTCGTCAGTCGGAGAGCCGCGCATCTTTTTGATGACTTCCCTCTGAACCTTGGCCAGCTGCTCGGCAAGCTTTTTTGCCTTGTCGTACTTGACCCTGTCGTTGTCCTGCCTAAGAGCCGCAGAGTCGTGGAGCCACACGTACTTACGCTTGTCTGTCAGGGTTTCGACCCAAGTTGCCAGCCACGTAGAAGAGTGATCGTGCACGATCTCTTTCCAGTTGCCTTCCGGCACCGGCGCGTTTTCGCTAAGATTGAGCGTCACATCCTGCGGCTTTATCCGGGGCTTCCACCTGCCGCGCATAGGGTGCTGGCCGCGGCCCATGAAGAGCCCGGGCGGCTCGACGAGCCAGTTGGCGATGTCGACTTCGACTTCGTCAACCACCGCCTTGCCGTACGTTGCCTTGAGGCCCTCCCGCTCGGCCTTTTTGGCCTGTGAGAGCTTTTTCTTTTCCTCCTTTGGCAGGTTCTTGAACCTCTCTTTTTCCTGCTCCTTGATCTGCTTTTCCTCATCGGCAAGTTTGTAAGCAGTAGAAAAGTCAATGTCTTTTATCGTGATGCTCTTGTATTTTTCCGGTAGGAGCTTTTTGAGGTCGCTCATAAAGTTCTGCTGGAACACAGGGTCTTGGGCGTAGTGAGTGTCTTTTTTCTTTGCCCATGCGTAGATGAGCTCCTCTTGATCCCTGTTGAGCGCCAGCTTTTCTCCCCTGATGGTAACGACGATGCCCCTTGGCTGGTACTCTGGCGGAAACGCAACGCCCTTGTGCTCTAGCGTCTGCCACCTCACGCGTGCAGCTGACGTAGTAGCAGCTGCTGCGGTAACGGCTGCTTCTTCCAATTCTATTATTATTACAAAACCGTGCGGAACTATTCTTAAACCTTACCGGTCAAACGGCTTTGCCTAGAATCTCTTAAAAAAGTCATATTCTCATTATATTATGGCTGTGAAAATAAACATGGTAGCGTGAATTCTTGAGGGCATCGAAATGGCGTTTTTTGCATTACTTGTCTCTACACACGCCTTCCGGGCAGAAAGAACCTACCATCTAGCGGGATTTGGAGAGTTCCGGCATGCCCTGTCATCCTCTGGTGATCCTCCATGTCTCCTCTGAATATCGAGACGGTGTTGCATTTCTTGCAGACGTAGAACGTCTTTAGCCTTTCATATGGCATTTCTGATGT
>DAINRX010000129.1:0-3157 GCA_036741635.1 Nitrososphaera sp. | reverse complement strand
ATGATGTAGCCGACGGCAATTATCGCTATTGCTATGACAAGCGGCCTCAGCAGGTATATCACCAGAGCCGCCAGTATCACGAGGACGGCAATGACTACCCAGTCAAGCGCTCTTAGCGGCCTTGCCATGCAAAAAATGACCCTGCATCGCCTATGAATATTTGTAATGAGGGTTACATTGGAAAATTCTTAACGAAATATCACCATTTCTTGCCGGCGCCCTGCCTCATGTGGTAGTACAAATATTGCTGCGCATAGCCTGCATACCTGCCAAAGTACTTTCTTGCACCTTCCGACAGGAGCTCATAGTGGTGCGCGGTAAGCTTGTCGCCAAACTGCTTTTCGTGGAGCCACATGTAGTGGCCGGCAAGCGCCCTTGCAATCCAGACGTCTATAGGAAACGCTTCCAGCTTTTCAAGCGAGAACAGCAGCACGCAGTCGGCTATCTTGTTGCCTACGCCGTAAATCTGTAGCAGTTCTTTCTTGGCTTCTTCGTAGGTTGCATTCTTTAGCGCCTCAAAGTCGAGCCTTCCGCTGATGATGCCCTCTGCGACAGCCTTGACCGCCTTGGCCCTGTACCCAAGGCCGCATGCCCACAGCTCGTCAATCGTCGCCCTGTTGATGGATCTGGCCGAGGGGAACGTAAAGAACTCTATCCCGTCAACCTTGACTGGCGTGCCGAACCTGCGCGCCATGGCAGACAGCATCCGGCGGATCATGGGTATGTTTGTGTTGCTTGCGCACACAAAAGAAAAGATGCACTGTTCTGGTTCCTGCCTCATCAAGCGGAGGCCGGGGTATGCCTTGACGAGCCTGCGCACGAGCGCATCGCGCGATATGTCTGCCACTATTGCCTTGATGTCATCGTCCAGCCTGAACATTTTCTGCTCGCATGACTTGAGCTCTGGAAACGACTGGAATCCCGCATCATCCTTACCGAACCGTACGATGCGGTCGCCGTGTATGCCGTACCAGAGATCTCCGTGCTTTTCCCACAGAAAGACCTGCCCGCTGTTTATGCTGAGGGAAGGATTAAAGCTCTGCAACAGGGACTGCAAATTATCGCCTGTTAGACAACAATCCCATGGCTATTGAACTTTTTCATTTTCTTCCAAGACAACAACATTAACGTTAAATAAATGACGCACGCTTCCAATCGCATATGAGTGCTAGCGATTCCACTGATCCTGTCGAAGCTTTCAAAAAGGCGATCGAGAAGGGAAGCGAGGCCCAGAAGAACTTTATGAATCAGTTCGCCAACATCCAACAGGACGCTGTGCAGAACTACTTTGCAGTCCTCCGGGGCCTATCGTACTACAATGCGATGTTCAAGACGACGGTTCAGAGCGGCGGCAGGATCTCGATACCGGAAGCCGAGAGGCAGGCTCTCAACATCGAAGACGGCGACCTCGTGCAGGTCATAGTCGTGCCTATAGAGCGCCGGCGCAAGAAGGAAGAAACCTGAGATCACTTACTCACTTGCCCTGACCAGAAACTTTAGCACAAGCTTGTTGAACGTCATCGGCTTTTCGACATATGGCGTGTGGCCGCAGTTCTTTATCACCACGAGCTTGCTGTCCGGGATCTCGCTGTATTCCTTGGCGTATTGCACCGGTATCATCCTGTCGCTGTCGCCCCACACGAGCAGGGTTGGCGAGATTATCATGCCTATCTTGCCCTGAAGTTTGGGAGCGTACCTCATGCCAAGGAGTGTCGACATGAATGCGTACTTTGCATTCGGCAGTCTCATTCTGTTCACAAAGTCCACTACCGTATCCTCGGTGACGACGTCCGGGTCATAAGCCATGTCCCGGAAGGCCTTGAGCGCGTTTTCGTACGTCGGATACAGCGCGGCCATGATATAGCCGTCGAGGACGGGCGTCGATGTGCGCATTATGCCGGCCGGCGCCGCCAGAACGAGCCTGTCCACCTTGCGGTTCTGCCTTATGGCAAATTCTGTCGCCACGTGACCTCCAAATGATGAGCCTATGACGCTTGCCTTGGGTATCTTTAAGCTGTCAAGGAAGCCGCTGAAAAAGTCGAGAAAAAAGTCCATCGTGTATTCGACTGTGGGCTTGTCGCTGTAGCCAAAGCCGATTATGTCAGGTGCGATCACGCGAAAATACTTGGAGAGCGTCGGGACAACGCGGGACCAGCGATCGGCGGAAGCGCCCATGCCGTGCATCAGTATCAGGACCTTGCTGTTCGAAGACCCGTATTCGAGATACCTTATTGCATAGCCGTTGACATAGGTCATCCTCTGCGGCGTGGACTGCTCCTGCAATCAGGTCGATACTAAACGCGCTTCACTTAATATATTTATGCAGTTGTCAGGCTGTAGTTGTGGCCTGGCAAGAGCGGGTCGCCGAGCAGCCCGTCGATGCTGCAGCAATAGTACTGCTTTTGGTATTGGTGCATCAGGAACTTTTCTTCCTCCTTCCTTCTCCTCTGCTCGAGCAGCATGCCGGCAATGTTCCTTGTCCTGTCAAGGTGGTTGAAGATTATCATGAAGGACATCATCTTTTCAAGCAGCTTTTTTATCGCAGACTATATCCTCTGCATGAGCGAGTCCCTGATCTCTGATATCCCCTGCAGCTGCTCGACGCTTGTCTTTGAGTCGCTCCGTATGTTTATGACGAGCTGCAGCTGCTGCTGCTGCTTTTTCCCCTGGTTGCTTGCCATCCTCTTTATCTGCCACTGGTTATCTGCCAGAGCAAAGTAAATGGCTAGCATTTCCATCCTTTGGACGCCGTACTTGTCGTTTTTTGTCGAAGGCCGGAGCACCCGTATCTTGCCTGTTTCTGTGGAATGGTTGTACCAAGCGATATAACCGGACGGAGATCCATCGGCATCTATCGTGATGCTTAACAGACGCAATCCGTAACTTGACATCGTCTATCTGACTTAACTCCTTATCTGCTCATAAAACTTTAGCTAGTTGTTTATGAGACAAAGAAAAAACAACAACAGAAAAAAATTCTAGCAAAGTGGTGCATTTTTTACTGCGGCTTTATGATGGCCCTCTGCCATAGTAGGCGTGCGTACTTGATAGTAGTGTTGTTTTTCCGCACAAAGTCTAAAAACAGGTGGGGGTACGACGCCCTGAAGGCCGGCGTGTTCGACTCATAGTGACTAGACTTTTCCAGCATAATATCCAC
>DAINRX010000128.1:0-3258 GCA_036741635.1 Nitrososphaera sp. | reverse complement strand
GCTAAAGTTGAACGGCAAAAATAGATAGTAATAGGAAGCCGGCGGTAGAAAAGTCTACCATATAATCATTTAAACAAGAACGCCGGGACATACAACCGACCTTTTACGAGGCAGTCAAGAAAAGAGCCAAAACCGCTAGGTTCGCCAGCCAACCTTTCAAAATGGCTTATGCCAGCCGTAATTGGCGTCATAATAACTGGAGGAGTGACATTTGGCATACTGTCCGTCGTGCAAGATGCCGCGCAAGCGGACATCAGGCAGAGCCTGTTTGAGCAGCAAAAGGAGCGCCAGATAGAAACTACACGGGCGCTGGCGCAGCACGTAGGCTCTGACATGGATTCCGTCCTGGCGAGGCTTGAAGCCTTTGCAGACATGGCGGAGCTACAGCAGGGTGACTTTGCATCGCCCAGAGTTAGGCAGCTGGCGCAAGAGTACTTTGACAAAATGAACGAAATGACATTTGTTGACTCTGTCTTTGTGATGAACAAAGAGGACGTGGCGGTGGTAAATGTTGCATTGTCGCCTGGCCAGCAAACTTTTGAAGGAACCGATTTTTCGTCCCGGAACTACATACAGCAGACCCATTCCCAGGAGGCGCCCGTCTTCTCTGACGGCTATGAGGACCTGGACGGCAAGTTCAGGATAACCATTACCTATCCGATAATAAACAGGGAAACCGGCGACTTTATGGGCATCGTAGGCGCCTCGATGCCTACAACCGACTTTTTTGCGCGCTATGGCAATATCTACCACATCCAGTCGCAGTACATAGCAGCGCTGGACACAAAGGCGAACCACCTTGCCCACGGAAGGCAGGATCTGATTGGCAAGAACTTTTTTGACGAATACACCCAGCAATTCACCCTGCATAACGAAGACCTGAACGCCGCGATGCGAAAGGTGCTGTCTGGTGAGCCATCTTTTGCAGTGTACGAGATCGAGGCCGGGAAGAGGCTGACTACCGGCCATCCCATCTTTGTGCAGGGCAAGCTCGCCTATGTTGTCTTTGTAGTCACCCCGACTTCGGTGATATATTTGCAGATAGACCAGATCCTTGCTGACCAGCGCAGCCAGCTGCTTGCCCAGCAGCTCGGCCTTGTTATTGCCGTCGGGCTGTTTGTGGTGTTTGCAGTGTGGCTCAATTCAAACCTTAGCAGAGAGGTGAAGAAGCGGACAAGGGAGCTTGAAGAGTCCAACAGGCACCTTGCAGAGGCAAACGACCAGCTGAAGGCAAACGACAGGATGCAAAAAGAGTTCATAAACATTGCCGCGCACGAGCTCCGGACGCCCATACAGCCGATCCTGAGCGTAGCGGAGCTTATGGAAGGGCAGTTTGATGCAAAAAGAAAGGAAAAGATCGAGGTGACAAAGCCCGAAATAGCCCTAATAACTCGCAACGCAAAAAGGCTTGAGAGGCTCTCGTCCACGCTTCTTGAGGCGGCAAGAATTGAAAGCCAGTCGCTGAAGCTTGCCCGGCAGGTTCTGGACATTAACGAAAAAATAACCAATGTGATTGCTGACGCCCGTTCGTCGCTGGATCATTACGGAGATGGAAATTCTAGCGGCGCCAGAAAAGGGTTAAAGTTGCTTTTTGAGCCAAAAAGCTCGCCAATCCTTGTCGAAGCAGATAGCGAAAGAGTCACCCAGGTAATAGCCAACCTAGTCGGCAACGCCATCAAGTTCACTGACAGCGGCTCTATCATAGTAACGTCAGAGATCAGGGACGAGCAGGCAGTTGTCACGGTCAGGGACACCGGAAACGGCATAGACCCTGAAGTTTTTCCCAAGCTGTTTACCAAGTTTGCGACAAAGTCAGAAAGAGGCACTGGCCTCGGGCTTTACATCTCAAAGGGCATAGTAGAAGCCCACGGCGGCAAGATATGGGCTGAAAACAATAGCGACGGAATAAGCGGCGCTGCATTTACGTTCACGCTTCCGGCAGCGAGCGGGCATAATGACAACTCGTCATCCGCTGCCAGATAGCTGGCTATAGCTGGCTTTTACCCTTGTAGTATCGTATCTTTAGGTTTGCTTCATATTCTTCCTTTGTGATTTCTCCCTTTGCCTTTGCAAACCTCATCTTCAGGACATCGACAGGATCTTCCTCGCTTTCTCTCCTCTCTGGCTGCTGGGCGAATTTATGGGCTCTTCGGCCGGCGATATTCCTCTCTCCTCCAGACGCCGGTCTCCTTCGATCCCATGCTTGGCAAATTTTACGCGTATCACATTTTTCTAATGATGACGATCTTTGGAATCGTATTATTCCTGCCATTTTTCGATGCAATGATCACGAAATTCTTGGTCACCAAAAGCCAGAAGGTCAAGGCCCTCATGCTCGGATTTGCCACGATCATTACCGCCATTATGGTGAGGGATTTCAGCTGGTTCCTCATGAGGCAGCTGCCCCCGCTTGACAGCGACGCGCAAGGCGGGTCGCTGATGCAATCAACTGATTGGATGGCAGCCGGAGGCACCTTTCCGATGCCCGGCGGCTGGGACCTGACGCACTGTACATCCTTGTAATTGCGATTGCATATATGTCTGCTACTATCTGAGCTTCAAAAGAAACTAGAGTTGTGGGTTATTGCTGCTGCTACCCTTCGCCTTTTAACTTCCGCTTTACTTTCTCACTCGTTTCGCTAACCGTCTCTGTTGTTCTCTTTTTTGCAGCCCGAGCTTTTTCCTTTGCTGACTGTATGCCCTTTCCTATTTCAGCTGTCATCTCCGGAGCAGCCTCTTTGGCTTCTTGACCCATGCTGCTGACCACCTGTGCAGTGTCTCTTGCAATTCTGGTTGTCTCATCTGCTGCGCTCATTGTGTCCCGAATATGGCCGCGGTCTTTCAATTCCCTTGCAGTATCGCTAATTTCTTTTGAAGTATCGCGCGCAGCTATAGCAGCTTCTCTTACTGCTGCCGCAAGCTCTTCTATAGCGCCGCTCTGCCTGACTATCTTGACGGTCTCTCTCATCCTCGCAGACTCTTCTCTTATCCTTCTTGCTGCATCCTTGATCGTCTGGGCCGCCCGGTCTGCATTCATTTGAACGTCTTGTGTAGAAGATGAAGGAGCACTCATAGTGGCATCTGCACGATTTTCGTCATCTGTAGATACGCTGGTCATATTTACGTTGACGTTGACCTTGCTTATATTTTGGTATGGAAGATTTTGTAGAATGGTAGAAACAGTTCTTGCTTAGATGCGTTGTGAATTATTTTTGTATTCCAAAATATTACAAGGACCGATTCGATGATGTCGCAACC
>DAINRX010000127.1:0-3288 GCA_036741635.1 Nitrososphaera sp. | reverse complement strand
CTTGGCCAATAATTACCCCTGCCCGCGCTGCAGCTCGCCTCATTCAGTAGGAGTCGACAGGATATTCGATGGCCGGTTGATATTCCGATGTAGCAAGTGCAGAATATGCTCCATCGTGCCTGCCGGGGCGAGCACAGACGAGGCGTACCTAGACTTTCTCGACCGCTACGAGAGCGGCAGCGGAGTGGCCGAAGCGGATAACCTGAAGCTATTGATGGAGCAGGAAAGGATAATCCGGCCAAGCGCAGAGGTGAATGCCCTTTTGTCTGCAAACAAGGCGGCAGGCGACCCTCTGCTTGAAGAAGTGTTGCGGTCGCAGCAAGACTATGTCGTCGATTTCCGCGCCCTTGAAGAGCCGCTGCCCGAGCCTGGCTCCGATGTCGAGCAGCTGCCGGTGGACGAAGCAATAGTCGGCGTCCTGCGTCAGAAAAAGATCGATAGCCTCTACAAATTTCAAGAAGACGCGGTAAAAAAGATCCTGCAGGGTGGCGACGTTGTCATCACCGCGCCGACCGCGTCAGGCAAAACAGAGGCATTTTGCATCCCTATCTTGCAGAAAATCGCCGAAGAGGTGCCGCGCTTTGGCTCGCTCCGCACCAGCGGCGAAGAAGGCGGCAAGGTGTCCGCGATTTTCGCCTACCCGACAAAAGCGCTCTCGCGCGACCAGCTGCCCAAGATAGCCGAGCTGGCAGAGCCCCTCGGCGTCAGGGTGGCAGCCCTTGACGGCGACACGCCGGATAAAGAGCGCGCCTCCATATCGGCGTCGCCGCCTGACGTCATTGTCACCAATTTCGACGTGCTGCACTACCACATGATGCACAGAACAAAGTTCTCTCGCATGGTCAGGACCGCCAGGTTCTTGGTGGTGGACGAGGCGCATGTTTACACCGGCGTCTTTGGGGCAAACGTCCACCACATAATTGCCCGTCTAGAGAGGCTTGCTGGCAGGAAACTGCAAATAGTCGCGGCTTCGGCAACCTTGCCAAACGCGCAGGAGTTCTGCCAGACGCTCTTTGGCCGGAAAATGGACATGGTGCAGGGCAGGGGCAGGCGCGGCAGGATAAACCTTGCAATAATCTTCCCGTCGCTCCGCTCGTACCGCTCGCTGACGCTTGACCTCGTTAGGCAGACCACAAAGAGGAAGCACCGGACGATAGCGTTTGCCAGCTCGCATCTGGGCTCGGAGCTGATGGCCTTTTATGCATCCCGGCAGGGCGTCAGCATCAGGGTGCACAGGGCCGGGCTTGCGCCGGCGGCAAGAAAGGAGGTGGAGCAGCAGTTCAAGGCTGGCAGGCTGATGGCAATTTCTGCAACGCCGACGCTCGAGCTTGGGATCGACATCGGCGACGTCGATGCGGTGATCTCCAATATCGTCCCAGTCAACCGGCTCACCCAGCGCGTTGGAAGGGCTGCCAGGCGCGGGCAGGAGGGCTATGCATTCCTTGCGCTTGGCAACGACCCCATCAGCCAGTACTACAAGCAGCACCCTGCCGACTACCTTGCAGACCATGAATACGCCTACACCGACCCTTCGAACCCGTTCGTGCTGGAGTACCAGGTGCTTGCTATGGCATGCGATAGGCCGCTCTCGATGGCCGAGTCACAGCCAGTGTGGGACACACTTCAAAAGCTGGTCTCAAAGGGGCTCGTCAATGCAGTGCGGGAGAGGTTCGTGCCCGATCCGAAGAGGGCGATGCAGATGCTGGGCGAGTATAGCATCCGGGGTATAGGGAGCCGGGTCGACATCAAGTTTGCCAACAAAATCATCGGCGACAGGGCACTCCCACAGGCACTTGAAGAATTGCACCCAAACGCGATATACTTCCTTGCGAGCAGGAGGTACAAGGTGCAGCAGCTTCATTTCGAGCAGAACCGCCAGCCGTACGCCGAGCTGGTATCGATACCGTCTGACTATCCTTATTACACGAAGGCGCTGACAGACGAGTGGCCTTCGATAATCGAGGTGTACGAGAAAAAGGTGGTCTTTGGCGTTGAAGTCGCCTATTGCGCTCTCCAGATAAAAAAGCAGGTGCTCGGCTACGCCAACATCGAGATCGGGCAGGAGGTAGCGCAGGGCAAGAAGGTAATGCTGGACAAGCCTCTTGAATACGAATTTCTGACAAAGGGCTTTGTTTTCAGGGCGCCCCGGCCGGCAGACATCCTGCAAAAGGTCGACGACGAGGAGTACGTCGAGATGAGCGCCTTCCATGCTTCCGAGCACGTCATAATCGAGGGGAGCGCCATGATAACCGGCGGTGCGTCGCAGGACCTCGGAGGCATATCGCTAGGCTCTTCCGGCCTGATATTCGTCTACGACGGGAGCGTGGGCGGCAACGGCGCCAGCAGGGCGCTGTACGACAGGCTTGACAAGGCGCTTGGCCGGGCGCTCCGGATACTGTCCGAGTGCCCCTGCAAGAGCGAGAGTGGCTGCCCCCGCTGCACGTATTCGTACCGCTGCGGCAACAACAATGAATATCTGCACAAGGTGGCTGCTATCGAAGTTATGAACAGGGTGGTTGAGGGTGAAAAAACAGAGATAGGCGACACTATCGCCGGCGACCGCGCGCTAGTCTAAGCCGCAGGGGCGGTGGAGGAGGTATAGTCGGCTTTTCCTTCTGCCATCGCAGCTGCGCTCTCTTGCGTCTCCGGGCGGGGGCCTGACTCTATCACTATTTCCTTGTCTGCCACGCTCTTTGTGGGTATGACCACTCGCTTACCCTGATCGTCTCTTAGTATGATGTTGTACGCTCCCGCCTGCTCCACTGTGCCTGCATGGCCGTTGAGGATTATGCGCTGGCCCGGCTTGATGGCCGGCTGGATCTGGGTGCTCCCTCTTATCATCGACGGGATCATCTCCTTCAGCCCGTAAGCCATGCCTACCCCTAGGCCGATTGCCACCGCGGCTGCAATGCCCCACACAAGGGCCGAAATGACTGAGTTCAATATCTGCTGGCCGATGCCTAGCTGAGAGGTCGCCACGACGAGAATCACGGCGTAAAGGACGCCCGTTGCCCCCATCGCGATTGCCCTGCCGCCGACCACGCCTCTGGCAGGAAGCTCCCTCTGCATCCACTTGCCAACAAAGTCCGCTATTATGCCTCCAATTACCAGTATTATTATGAATGCAGCTACGTTGGGGATCCAGAGCCATACAGAGTTGATGGCCTCTGACACCTGCTGGAATTGAAGCGCGTTCACTGCGGCGGATATGAAGAACAGGTAAACGAACCACCTTGCGGCTACTGTCAGTATCCTAGATAGCCTCCAGCCTGCCTGCGATATCGACTG
>DAINRX010000126.1:0-3320 GCA_036741635.1 Nitrososphaera sp. | reverse complement strand
TAAAAATAATTATAAACTAACGCTGACCGGTGTATTGTGTCGTAGCCAGCTTGAAAGAGCTCACCACTGAGATAGAGATAAACGCAAGCCCCCAGCGGGTCTGGAAAATACTGACCGACTTTGACAAGTACGAGCAATGGAACCCGTTTATCCACAGAATAGTCGGGCAGGCAAAGGAAGGCTCCAAGATACAGATACGCATCGAGACCCCCAGAGGCAAGAATCGCAGATACGAGCCGACTGTGACAAGGGTAGAGGAGGGCCGCGAGCTCCGGTGGCTTGGCAAGAGCTTCCTTTTGAACGGTGAACACATTTTCCTGATAGAGCGGCTACAGCCCGAGCGTGTGCGGTTTGTCCATCGCGAGATATTTGACGGGCTCTTAAAGTCGTTATTTGGCAGGAGGACCGACGAGGACATTCGGGCGGGATTTGAAGAGATGAACAAAGCGCTCAAGGAAAGAGCCGAGCGCACTACTCTCTGACTAGAACAGGAAAAAGAAGGAGCTGACTGACGCTGCGACTATGACCATGTTTGTCACAAAGTGGAGCGCGTATGCGTGGTTAATGCCTCGTTTGACATACAGGTGACGGTACAGAAACCCTATAGGCAGGAGCGCAAGCGCGACATGCACGGCCACACCCATTGCGATGTGCAGAAAGGCCCAAAGCACCACCAGCCTGGCGCTCTTACGGAAATACAGCTCTTCAAAGTAGTTGACGTGGATTAACATGTATACCAGCATTGGGACAAACGGCAGTATCCCAAAAACGCCGGTGTCGGCGTACGGACCCAGAGCAATGTTGTAGCCAAGCCACGACCAGTTGAGCACTGGGATCTGAGAGAAAAAGTCCATCGCAAACAGGATGTATGCAACCAGCCCACCAATGGTCAGGGGTAGGAGCACGAGCGACTTGAGGCCGGCCTTCAGATCCATAACCCTCTTTTTTGTCTCCTTGACCATGAGAAGCGACGGCCCGACCATTGCTGCGTAGAACAGTATCAAGAACAGATCATTGCTATCCAAACCCGCAACACAACTATGTTATCTCATTTCCTGAATATATTCCCAATGAAAATAATTATTTAGTTGTCCGCGCAACATTACAGAGTGCCAAATTACTACGAGATACTGGGCGTCAGCCCAAGCGCCACTCCGGAGGAGATCAAAAAGTCCTTTCGCAATTTGGCACTGAAATACCACCCTGACAAGAATCGCAATTCTGAGGAGTCAAAGCAAAAGTTCATGAAGATAGTCGAAGCCTACGAAGTGCTTTCTAATGAGCAGGCGCGTAAGAACTATGACGACGTCAACAATGATGGTGGCATCCGCAGAAGCACTACTACTACTTTCCGCAAGCCGGGGCCGTCTTCTAGGTGGACGCCGCCTGCCGACTTTAGCCGCGTCTACAGCTACGAGGAAATCAAGAGGAGATACCGCTCGAGCAGCAACGTCGGAGGTGGCATGTGGGACATTAGTGACAAGGCTAGCTTTGGCATGTGGAAAGCGACCATGCTCCTGTTTGGCTGCCTCGGAGCTGTCGTGCTTTACATCCTGCTGTCAGGCTAGTGCTTGTGATGCCTGTTGCGCCGGTGTTGCTCTTCGCGTTCTTTTTTCTTGCCAAACGTGAAATACTTGTACGCAAAGAACGCCGCGATGGTAAAGCCCGAAAGAGAGGAGAGCATGAACATCACTGAACCCAAGACCAACCCCATCAGTATCGCCAGCGCGCCAGAAGCGATACACGCTATCATGAACAAAAGAGCCTGCATTTTTGTTGCTGCCAAATCACCTAATGTATCAGGTGACGGTATAAGTCGTTTTCTATGCTAACAAACAATCCTGGTGTTTGCTATAGGAGCTCACATTAACGATGACTGGCTCGCAACAATGTTCTAGTGCAGTGTGGGCGCAAACCGAGCTTCACGATCAGATAGTGAAGGCAAACGAGCTATTGGAAGGCGCCTACAGGCACCTTAGGGAGCATGAAATGCAGCAGGGGGAATTTGTCAACCTGGCCGCGCACGAATTGCCGACGCCAGTACAGCCGTTATTGGCAATGGCCGAAACAATCGGCCAGAGGATGGACAGAGACGACGCTGGCAACATCTCTATTGAAAAGAGTGAACTGGACCGGATAATCCGAAATGCAAACAGGCTGGAGAAGCTTACTAACGACCTGCTGGCAGTAACAAGAATAGTCAGCGGCACGTTCCGCCTCAACATGGAGCGCTTCAACCTTCAGGGGGTAGTAACCGAAACAGTGATCGACCATTCCAAAGATCAGATCAATCCACTCAAAGTGGAAGTGCGGTATGACGACGAAAAAGAAATCATGGTAAAGTCAGACAAGGACAAGGTGGCAGAAGTGCTGTACAACCTGCTGGATAACGCCGGAAAATTTACTGATAACGGCATGATCTCCATAAACACAGAGCAGCAGGACGACATGGTAGTTGTCTCTCTCAGGGACACTGGTGGAGGCATCGAGATCTTGAAATCATGGACAGGCTTTTTACAAAATTTGCCACAAAAGCGCACAACGGTACTGGGATGGGGCTTTATATATCAAAGACAATAATCGAGGCGCACGGCGGCAAGATATGGGCAGAAAACAACAAAGAGGGAAGCGGCGCCACCCTTTCATTCATGCTGCCCCTTCTATCTCGCAAGGAATAAAAAGGGATTGGAATTAAAGGCGAACTGATGCGTATAGTCGCAATAGGCAGACGCGTCTTTGTCACAAGTTTCCAGCTTGCCGGGGTCAAGGGCGTCAAGGTCGAGTCGCCGGCAGAGGCACTCACGGAGATAAACAAGATGGGCGAGGGGACCGACGTGGGTCTGGTGCTTTTGAGCGACGACATCGGCAAGGAGATCCGCTACCAGCTGACAAGCATCAGGGCAAAGAGACCTATTCCACTCATATACGAACTGCCGTCGCCGGGGAGCAAGAAGGAAAAGGTCGATTACAGGGCGCTCCTCAAGCAAATCCTTGGCGTCTAGTCTAGGTAGTCCCTAACGCCGCCAAAAATTCTTGCCACGGTCAGTATCTTGGCCCATTCTTCAAGCGATTCAACGATTGCGCGGGCGTGGTGTATGTCCATGCCGCCGGCAATAACCCCGTGGTTCTTGATCACCACTGCGCGAGCGCCTTTCTTGAACTCTACTGAAACCGCTTCAGCCAGTTTTATCGATCCCGACGGCCTGTTTGCAATGACTGCCGGCTCGCCGACCACTAACTTGGCTTCTTCAATCACCTGGCGGAATTCTGACGAAATTGATATTCCAATCGTAAAGGGGCTATGGGCATGAACTATGGCG
>DAINRX010000125.1:0-3393 GCA_036741635.1 Nitrososphaera sp. | reverse complement strand
CTTGTCACTGGCTTGCGCCACTCTATGGAAGCCAACTACGTCGCTGCGCTATCCACAATAGTCGCTAGCGGCCAGAACAAGCTCCGCCGCGCCCCTTTGCTTGGCCTCTTTTGGGGCCTCGGGCACACTGCGACTTTATTTGCCGCAGGGCTGATAGTGCTGCTCTTGGCAGTAAGCATTCCTGAAAAGGTGAGCGGCACGCTAGAATTTGGAGTTGGGATAATGCTCATGTTCCTCGGCGCAACAACCTTGACTGGCTTTAACGTTGGCAGGTTCCTGCGCGGAATAGTCGGCCGCGGTGAAAAACATGCGCACGTCCATGTTTACGAGGAAAGAGGCATAGTCCACTCGCACGATCATAACCATCCTCACCACGACCACAGGCACTGGCACAAGTCAATGATAATAGTAGGCATGATTCACGGCATGGCGGGAAGCGGCGCGCTGATGCTAGTAGTGCTGTCGACGATAAGCTCGGTTCCGCTGGGACTAGCATACATTGCAATATTTGGCGCCGGCTCGATAGCCAGCATATGGCGGCAATGAGCGCGTTTATCGGCCTGCCGTTTGCCAAGGCAAAGAACTACGCCAAGTTCTCACCTTGGTACTGAAATATGTCGCGGCAGTCATTATTCTCATAATAGGCGCAGGACTGGTATACGAACTTGGAGTAGTAGAGCAGGTCTTCCCCTAGTAGTAGTGATGCATCGAGCGCTGCTGCTTGCCTAGCCTGTCAAAGTAGTCGTGTTGGTGCTTCTTGTCCCCGCCGGCATGCGTGTGTTTGGTGCCATCTGCGTGGGTGTGTGTATACATCGCAGGCTTGGCCACCAGGACGTCGTCCACCCTGATTAGCAGGTTCACGACTTCGACGGCCGTTTTTATGACCTGCTCCTTGACGACTGCAGGCTCTACTACTGCCGGGAACACTTCCTTTACTACTCTTTCAATTGCATCCACGCCGTAGAGGCTGACTTTGCCGTTTGACAGCGCATGCCTTGAACGCAACTGGGCGAGCGTGTCTATGACGTCCATCCCGGCGTTTCTGGCTATAATGAGCGGTATTTCTTCGAGTGCGTCGGCAAACTTTTGGACGACTAGCTGCTCCCGGCCGGCAATCGAGACGGCCCTTTCCCTGACCCTTTTTGCGATTGCGGCCTCTGCCGACCCGGCGCCGGCCACTATCGCCGGCCGCTTGATAAAGTCGCGCAGGACGTAAATGGCGTCAAGCGCCGAGCGGTGGCATTCGTCAAGTGTCCTTTTTGAGCCTGCTCGAAGCAACAGCGTAACAGACTTGGGGTTCTTGCATCCCTCGACGAACACCATCCTGTCGTCTCCGACAGGCTTTTCGTAAACCCGCTCGGCATAGCCGAGCTTGATGTCAATATCTGCATGGTGGTAATGATGAGGGTGGTCATCATCATTGTCGTGGTCATGATCATCGTAGTGGTGGTGGAAATGGTCGTGATCATGGTCATGAGGATGATGTTCATGATTATGATCGTGGGCATGGTCAAGCCTGCCGGCTATTGTTGCTCCCGTAGCCTTGGCAAGCCAGAGCAGGTCGTTTTCCTTTACCCTGCGGACGGATATGATGCCAGCCTCTCTCAAAAGGCTCTGGGCAAGCGTGTTGATACCTTTTCTCGAAATCACGACGTTTGCCCCGGAGTCGATTATGTGTTGTATCTTGGACTTGATAATCATTGCCTGCCTGTCAGAGTATGATCTGATCTGGTCTGGCGAGGTGACCCGGATTTCTGCGTCAGTTCTTGTCCTCTTGCCTTCCAAGTCTTCGTCGATGAGCAGTATCTTGGCGTTTTCCACCATTTTTGGCATTGAAGAGCTGTCCATTGTCTTGTCGATGACGACTCCCCTGACGAGCTGCATGTCCGTCACGCTGCCCTGCTTTTCCTCTATCTTGATGTCGTCGACATCGATGTGGCTGCCTGGCAGGTCGGCTATGCTGCAAACAGCGTCCACCACAAGATCGATCGCCTTGTCGCCTGCGTACGACAGAGCCTTTGACTGGAGGCATGTGCTGGCGAGCCTATTCATGACCTGCCTGTCAGAGTTGCTGCAAGCCCGCGAGATGTCCTGCAACGCTTCAAGGGCAATGTCAAGCCCTTTCAGGTAGCCGTCAACGATGGTCGAGGGGGCGATGCCCATGTCAAGCAATTCTTCTGCCTTCTGCACAATGGCGCCTGCGAGCACGACAACAGAAGTGGTACCGTCCCCGACTTCGTTGTCGACTGCGTTTGATGCCTCGATGAGCACCTTGGCCGCCGGGTGCTCGACGTCTATCTTGCGCAGCAGAGTGGCGCCGTCCTTTGTCACCGTGACTTCGCCCAGAATGTCGACAAACATCTTTTCCATGCCCCGCGGGCCCAGAGAATTCTTTACAAGCTCTGCGATCAGCCTTGCAGCAAGCAGGTTGTAGCGGCGGGCCTGGTTACCCGCGCTTCTCCTCAAGCCGTCGCCAAAGAGCTGAAAGGCAGCCATGATAGCTGCTAGTATATCCAACAATTATAAAAATAGAATGTCGTATTTAGCAACAACCGTCACATGACTTGATTGCGTAGCTCCTTGCAATCCCGACCACGATATATCCATAAGCTCCATTACCTCATCGATAGAATTGTCCAGAATCCTGACAAACAGCCCGCAGCTGAAGGATAGCGGTATTGGAGATTTCAATGAATATAAGAATAGACTAACTATTTTTCACAATAAAAACGAATAATATTTATGCAACTTGTTTATTGCTTATATTATTCCTTTAAATCGCATGCCTCAAAGATGCGGAATAACTTTTCTTACCGATGCAACTATTGACGAAATTCAAAAGGTATTTTCGCTGATTGAATATGCAAATAAGACCATCGATGAATATTTTGGTATCATCACATCATTCGACATTCTGATATGCAGGGGAAGCTGGGAAATGGAGGTACAGGTGATATCAAGAAAGCAGTCCAAATTTTCAGCAACTTATGATGACACCAAGTCCATTGGTATAACAGATTACCGTCTTGAAGAGATTGTAATCAGATACGATATCGCAAAATTCGGCCATTATTTGCATGAACTAATACATGGCATAATAAGCAAGAGTCACCCGCATCAGTTAAGAGAAGGTCTTGCATGGTACTTTACTCTCAAGCTCACCGAAGAATACCGCTACGTTAGGCCACCATACCCCTTATGGGTTAATGAGTTGTACATTTACCCGACCAAGAGGCTAGCTGAAATTGTAGGAGATGATTTCTTGAAAGATTTGGCAATTGGAAAAGCCTTAGTTCAACACGAACTGCTTCCAAAGGGCGTACAGGACCTTTTCTTACCCGAGGAAGTATTTTATTCAAAGATGACATTTTACCACGGCGACGGCGGCGGAAG
>DAINRX010000124.1:0-3419 GCA_036741635.1 Nitrososphaera sp. | reverse complement strand
GGTATTCCATCGTCGTCGCTTGGCTGGGCCACTGCTCCGCCAATAGGCATGCCTATTACTACTGCTCCTGTTGCAAGCAGGAGCGCCATCAACGCTGGTGCGTAGCTTCTAATCGACATGGCACGCTGCCTCTCTTGTACTAGAAACCTTTTGTAAAATAATAACCGTTACGTAGTCTATCTCTAGATGAGGATAGTACTCTATAGACGGAGTTTTTTCTGCAGGTAAATTCTTTTCATCCTGCTCAGCCCAAAGACAAGCGCAATTACTGCCACTATTGCAATCGTTGCCTGGACGGCCGATACTGTGGCCCTGCTGCTCTCGCTCCCAAACAAGTAAAAGCCAATTGGGGCGACAAAGGCTACCAGAAAGGCAGCTACTGCCAGCACCATGGCCCACATCCCCGTCATAAAAAGCGCAAGACTGCCAAGGCCCATTTTGAATCACAGCCAAAAGATATACTGGATGGCGATTGATGCAAACGCAAGTAGCGCCGTAAATATTGCGAGCTTAAATATCTGGTAGCATATCTCTTTTTCGCCAAGCGGCCCGTCTGCCAGTATGAGCCTTACAAGGGTTGCCGGCGCGGCCCTGTCCTCTGACGCGGCCAACTTGAAGTCGTCCAGCAGAGTCACAGGTCGGGCCTTGACCTGCCGATGCTCCACTAGCCTCTTGACACTTGCAAGGAAGAGGAACGAGTTCATGATAGCTGGCAAGAGAGCGATGACTCCAATTATCTCTGACCTGCCGGCGATTGCCAGCGCGCCGTACATTGCACCGAGCAGGAGCGTGCCCGAGTCGCCGGGGAATATCCTGCTCGGGAACTTGTGGTACTTGTAGAACGCGATTGCCGCAAACAGCAGCGGCAGGGCCGCAAGGAACAACACTTCGTCGCTGCCAAAAATGGCGATGCTTGCCAGAAGGGGGATCGTGGCGATTATGATAAAGCCGCTTGCGACGCCGTTGAGCACGTCAATTGAGTTGATCGTGTTGCCGGTGATTGGGATGATCACAAAGATAAGCGGAATGTAGAGCAGCGGTATGAACGCGCTGCCAAATATCAGGTTGAGGTAGTTGTCGTGCGTGCCGAGGACAACCAGCGGGACTGCAGCCGCCAACAGGGCGACAGGCTTGAACCAGCCAGGCATCACCCTGCTGTCGTCGATGTAGCCGATGGCAAATGCTATCGCAGTAGTCAGAAGCACCGCAAGGACTGCGGTGTTGAGCGTCAGGGCGTACAGCACGATCTCTGCAGCCGCTATCCCGGCCATGAGCACTGGCCCAGCCGGGCGCGGGACGCTGGACTTGTTTGGCTTGTGCGCGTCAGGCACAACCTTGCCCTTGGCTGTTAGCGACTTTATCGCGATAGGAGTCATGAAAAAGACAGCGAAGAAACAGATGGCAGACACAACCACGCCATAGATTATTAACAGAGATGCGACGTCCACCATTTGCTATTACTGACCCAGCCTCTTCTTCTTTAATTGATCCTTCAATTTTTCTGCTACCGCCGGCCCTATCTTGGGGATAGCTGCAAGCTTGGCCTGCGGCGCCTTGGCTATCTTGTTGACGTCTGTCAGGCCGGCGCTATAGAGCGCTCTCGCCCTTACCCTCCCGATGCCCTCAAGCGCCACGAGCGGCAGCAGCTCCTCCTTCACGCCGTAACGTATCCGGATGCGCAGGTTATAAAGCTCTGGTAGCAGGTCTTCCCGGCGGAGCAGCTTGGCAACTTCATAAAGCGAATAGGCAAGCCATTCGCTTAACTCTTTTATCCGGAACATGTCGCCAGGCTCTACTCCCATACTGTCGCTCAATACCTTGTCGCCCGTCTCCTCTATCCATTCGCAGAGCGCCCAGAAGCTGCGCGAGCAGTCGTACTCGCTTATCTGGTATAGCAGTTCGCTTCTGCGCCCCTGAATGAGCAGGCTCAGCTCTTCATAGTCCTTTTTGCGGAGCGGAAGCTTTGGGTAAAAGTCTGGGCTGCTTGATATTAGGTGCAGAAAGCCCAGTGTGTGCTTGCCACCGTCTATTCGCTCGGTGCGCTCAAGTGCATCCCTAAATGCCACCGCAGTCGCAGGGTCGATGTAAAGGAGCGACGTTCTCCGGCCAAACTCCGTGGCGATGTACCGGTCGTTCTTTAGCTTGACAAGCTCTTCCTGCTCAAGGTACTCGAGAGCAGAGTCGACCTTGAACGAGACAGTCGCTTCCCTGTACTGTTGGGCAAAGAGCGTGCTTGCAAATAGTTCATGGATTCCGGGCTTTTTCATTCCCGGCACGGTCGCTATCGTGGCAAGCAGGTGGAACCTGACTGCCCTGTCGCTTGACAGCTGCGACCGTATCGGCTCGGGGCTGCCAAGCACGTAATGATCATAGAGTTCCTCGGCGTTCACGCCCGACTCGCTCACGATTATCGCCTCGCCGGCAGTGTCATATTTTGGCCTGCCGGCCCTGCCGCACAACTGCTTATATTCGAGGATGCTTATCGGCATACTCCCGCCATAGTCAGAGTCATAGCGCAGGATGCTCGCTATTACCACACGCCTCGCCGGCAGGTTCACGCCCGCCGCCAGCGTGGGCGTGGCAGTCAGGAGCTTAATAACGCCTTTCTTGAAAGAGTCCTCGACTACCTCCCTGCTTGAGGAGCCGAGGCCAGCGTGGTGGAAGGCCACTCCCTTGGCCACAAGCTGCGCGAGCGTCTTTGTGAGCTCACTGTCGTCGCCTCTGTCCAAGATCTCTGAAGATGCCCTAGCGGCTTGCTCCTTTGTTGCCTTATCAAGGCGCCGGTAAACTCCTTCTGCAGCCTTTGCTGCAAGCGAAGCGGCGCGCTTGCGTGTCTCTGCAAATATCAGCGCCTGCCCGCCGCCGTCTAGCGAGTCGATTGCGATGTCCACTGCGGACGACGCGTCCGAGCTGTCCACCTGGAATTTTGCGCCGTCGCTCATTTTGACCGTGCCATACTCGTAGACACCCTCTACCAGCTTGGTCGGGCGCCAATTGCTTTCCACCAGCTCGCAGGCAAGCCAGCCCGCTATTTCGTCTGAATTGGCCACCGTGGCTGAAAGGGCGACTATCTGCGCCTGCGGGTAGTGCCTACGGATCTTTGTAAGCATCATTTCAAGGGTCGGCCCCCTTTCCCTGTCCCCGAGCAGGTGGACTTCGTCTGAAACGAACAGCCCGACGTCGCCCAGCCACTCGGCATTATGCCGGAAAAGCGTGTCCATCTTTTCGTTCGTGAGCACGACAACGTCCGCTGACGCCAGCTCTTTTCCAGACGAGTCATAGTCGCCTGTTGCGACTGCCACCTTGATTTTCCGGCCGCCGCCAAAGTCGAGCCGCTCGAGGATCCTCAGGTCGTCGTATTTCTCACTTGCAAGGGCGCGCAGCGGTGTGAGGTAAACTGCTTTGAGGCCTCTTTCGAT
>DAINRX010000123.1:0-3443 GCA_036741635.1 Nitrososphaera sp. | reverse complement strand
ATGCGCAACAAGCTCATTTTAATGCAAGAAGAAAGTGCAAGCCACGGAAAGCCCAATAGGCTTGCAAAAGAGACGAGCCCCTATTTGCTCCAGCACGCCTACAACCCTGTCGACTGGTACCCATGGGGAGAAGAGGCGCTGCAAAAGGCACGGCAGGAAGACAAGCCAATTTTTCTCAGCGTGGGCTACAGTGCATGCCACTGGTGCCACGTCATGGCCCACGAGTCGTTTGAAGACAATGAAATTGCCAAGATAATGAATGAGCACTTTGTCAGCATCAAGGTTGACAGGGAAGAGCGGCCGGACCTCGACGACATTTACCAACGGGTCTGCCAGCTTGCAACCGGCACCGGCGGCTGGCCGCTGTCGGTCTTTTTGACGCCGGAACAAAAGCCCTTCTACGTCGGCACTTACTTTCCAAAGGACGGCAGGCACTATGGTATGCCTGGCTTTCGCACAATACTGCTCCAGCTTGCCACCGCATACAAGGACAAGCGGAGCGAGATCGAGTCTGCAAGTGGCGAGTTCATGGAAGCGCTGACGCAAATGGCTAGGGACGTTGCAATGCCCGGCATTCAAGCAGAAAAGGCCAGCCTCGAGCGCTCGATCCTCGACGAGGCGGCAGTGGGGCTACTCCAGATGGGCGACACAATATACGGCGGCTTTGGGCAGGCACCGAAATTCCCAAATGCCTCAAACCTGATGTTCTTGCTACGTTACTATGACATTTCCGGCGTGGGCCGCTTCCGCGACTTTGTCGCGTTCACCGCAGACAGGATGGCAGCAGGCGGCATACACGACCACGTTGGCGGCGGCTTTGCAAGGTATTCCACCGACCAAAAGTGGCTCGTCCCACACTTTGAAAAGATGCTGTACGATAACGCTCTGCTCGCACAGCTGTATGCTGAGCTGTACCAGATAACCAAGGCCGATAGGTACGTCGCAATAGTCAGAAAAACTCTGGACTATGTTATGCGAGAAATGACGCACCCGGAAGGCGGGTTCTATTCCGCGCAAGACGCCGACTCGGAAGGGGAGGAAGGCAAGTACTACCTGTGGCGCAAGAAAGAGATAGCATCCATTCTTGGTGACGCGACAGCCACGGACATTTTCTGCGAGCACTATGGCGTGACCGAAGGTGGCAACTTTGAGGGCAAGAACATCCTCAACGTGAGGGTGCCTGTAACGACCCTCACCCAGAGATACAACAGGACGCCTGAACAGCTTGCGGACATAATAGCTGATGCTTCTGCCAAGCTTTTCGCAGCACGTGAAAAAAGGGTCAAACCGGGCAGGGACGAAAAGATCCTGACATCATGGAACGGCTTAATGATATCCGGCTTTGCAAAGGGTTACGCGGTGACCGGCGACTCAAGATACCTGCAAGCTGCAAACAGGGCACTCGATTTTATTGAAAGGAAACTTGCATCAAATGATGGCAGGCTCATGCGCACCTTCAAGGACGGCCAGGCAAAGCTGAATGCGTACCTTGACGACTATGCATTTTACGCATGCGCGCTTCTTGACCTGTTCGCCGTCGATTCAAAGCAGGAATACCTTGACAAGGCAATAAAATATATCGACTTGATGCTAAAGCACTTTTGGGACCAAAAGGAGGGCAACCTATTCTTCACTTCCGACGACCACGAGAAGCTAATAGTGAGGACCAAGAACTTTTACGACCTTGCCATTCCAAGCGGCAATTCTGTCGCCGCTGCCAACCTGCTGCGGCTGTATCACTACACCCATAGCAAGGACTACCTTGACAAAGCGACAAGCATCATGAAGGCCGGGGCGCGGCCGGCAGCAGAAAACCCATTTGGCTTTGGCCAACTGCTGATGGCTGTCTACCTTTACGTGAAAAAGCCGGTGGAAGTGACCGTTATCACCGACAGCAGCAAGAGCTTGGGGATGGCCGGATGGCTCAACCGCCAGTTCCTGCCAGACGGGATAAACGCGGTCATTAGCTCCGGCGAGCTCGCGCAACTGCAAAAATACCCCTACTTTCAGGGGCGTGCCGGCGACGGTAGCGAGACCGCCTTTGTCTGCAGGAACTTTACCTGCTCGCTTCCGATCAAGTCGCAGAAAGAGCTGGAAAGGCAGCTCAGCGTTACTACTACTGCGGCGCCTTCCTGATGTCTATCGACAGCCTTTCGCCCACACGCGGGCTGCCAATCTTTTCATATCTCTTTTTTGGCATCGTTATCTGAATGACTGTCTGAGAGTAAGTCTTGACCACGGTCTGGGGCTGCGACTTTAGTATCGCCTCAAGCAGCGGCCTTATCTGGTCCTTGACCTCTTTGTCAGTGACCGCCCTGTCTACAGCTTCAAGCATCATCTGCTGCTGCGACACTGGCTCTAGCTCTATATCTTCGCTGAGCGCAAGAGTAACACTTGAGCCGGTGTCAGTCATCTGGTTAATCCTGTACCTGATTGTTGAATCGTCATGCATACGTGGTTCTTTTACCGCGGTCGGCTACTAAAACTTGCCATTATGTCATGTAGCTGCCGCCGTTGTCTTTGTTGGTTTGGACGTGCTTGTCGTTATCCTGCCGACCTGACCCAGAAGCTCCTTGTCGAGCCCCGGAGCAAACTCCTCGGCCCTTTCAGGCAGCTGCGGCAATTCAAAGCCATCCGGCGCTCCTTCCAGCGTTTCAAGCTCTCCGTCTCCAAACGGCGACGGGCCGGTGAATATCTTGGCCATTTCTGAGCCGTCTTTGGCAAACGTCCATTGCTGGTTATGCAGGTTCCTTCTTTCTAGTTCCTGAACTTCTGGCATCCCGGCGGTGTTTATCTTTGGAACTGGAAGGACTCTCCCCCAGTTGACTCCAAGCACTTCAAGAGCTCTGGCAAACACCTTCTCGTGCGCCAGATCCCTTACAATAAGGTAAGACACTGTTGACCTGAACGCCTTGTTGTTGTTCATCTCGTACAGGCGGCACTTTTGCAGCCTTCCCGTTGCTTCAAGCATTAGGTTGTAAAGAAGGTTCAGGACTAGGTTGCCGCTGTCGTATACGTATAGGGCTGTCCAGGGGTTGCCTGCAGCGTCCACGGGGCGGGAGCTCTGGGCGGCAACCAGAAAGTGGTGTATATTGCCGTCGCCATCCAGCGCATTTTTCAGAGGAAGGCTGTCTGGCTGCGTGGCGCCGGCCGCGTCAGATGCGCCGTCAAGAAGCATGTTGATGGTGTTGGCTACCAGCTCGACATGCCCAATCTCTTCTGTTCCAACGCCACGCACCAAGTCGCGAAATGGCTTTGCATTTCCCCTGAAATTGAAATTCTGGAACTGGTACTGCATCATGGTGCGCATTTCGCCAAACTGGCCTCCAAGGGCTTCTTGGAGCGCCTTGGCAGCTGCTGGGTCCGGCCCGTCCGCCTTTATGTCATTTACCAATTTTTCAACTGACAGAAACATTGGTTCTTGTCATCAACCTCTGATGCAC
>DAINRX010000122.1:0-3448 GCA_036741635.1 Nitrososphaera sp. | reverse complement strand
GGGGCACCAGCTTTTTGAACTGGACGCCGTCAGACTTGTACCACTTCGGGAACCACTCGTACAGGTGCAACCTGATGGTCTGGATATAGACGATCAGGCCCTCTATCATCATGATGCCGATGTTGCCACCGATGAGTATTGCAAGCGACCCGCTGTTTTCGTACGCGTTGTTGACGGTGACCAAGAGCGCGCTGTGCACCAGAAGCATAATGCCAAGCCGTGAGTAGCTGATGGTGTTGGCAAGCATCTCTATCGTCCTTACCATGACTGTTTCCACGACGATGCCAACCAGCCCGCCGCCCTCCGGCTCTTTGCCATGCGCTATGGCAAGCTTTTGCTCCTTCATGCCGCCAAGTATCGTTATTGCGATGCATGCAATGATTACAGGAGGCATTGCCTTTGCCACCAAGCCAACTGAAACCCAGTCACCGAACAGAAACGTCAGCCACGGCACCGGCGTATCATAGTAATCGTCAGACAGGAACATGCCGATAATGTCGTACTGGGAGCCAATTGCTGCCAGTATCAGCGACACCACTGCCAGGTACTGTATGATTGCCGGTATATCGTGCGTATAGACTGCCAGCTTGTTGCCCGCCTTCCAGTCCGCCCTCATCCTGAGCGAGAACGCCAGGAGCAGGTGGACGATGCCTATCGCTATCGACACCTCCAGTATTTTGATCACTTCGTCAAACGTCAGCTCTGACACGCTCAGCAGGCCAATGAACGGCAGCGCTTCAGCCAAGGGCGCCAGAATGGCTATTTGGTCGAAATGGAACCCAAACATCTCACCCGTGCCAAGGCCGCCTATGGTAGCCGCAAGGCCGCTTGCCGCAATTAGAGTCCCCCATACCCTGAGCCTGCCGGTGCCTCTGTAGCGGAATAGCATGCCAAGCCCAAAGAGCAAAAGGCCGTGGCCAAAGTCTGCAAACATCAGACCATAGAACGTCGGCCAGACGAACGCGATTATCGGAGTCGGGTCCACCTCGCCGTACCTCGGAAGGCCCTGCGTTTCAGTTATGACTTGGAAGTTCTGAGTGTATTTCTTGTTTGTAAGCAGCGTCGGCAGCGGTTCGGCGCCGCGCTCGCCCTCATGGCTGTTTATTGTGATGTTGGCGTCCTCTATTACAGACACATAGTCAGACGTCAATTTCTTAAACTTCTTCTCCATCTCCTGCGGGATGTAGCCCTCGATTACCGCAAAGTTCTTTGTGCCGCCGGGCTTTCTCGTTATCTCCAAGACGTCCTTGGCGACCCTTGCTGCTTCCTGCAGCGACAAAAGCTTGGCGATTATCGCCTGCTTGGTCTTTTCGGCCTCTTTGTCTATCTCCTCGGATCTTTTCTCAAGCTCCTTTACCTTCTCCTTTGCTAAAGCGTACGCCTGGCTCGGGTTCTGCGGCATGCCTGCCGGTATCTGGAGCGGGTTGACGCCGAAACTGCGGAGCACCTTCAATATTCTCTCCGAGTCCTCGGCAGCGCCTATGATCGTTAGCGCTGTCTTGTTCTCGTTAAGCTTGGTAGAATAAATTGCAAGGTCCTCGAGGCTTTTCCTTATCTCTGCCTCGTCCTTGGAGTCAATGACAAACAGGCTGGAATAAATGTACTTCAGCTTGCCAAATTTAGTGAGATCGAGGCTCAGAGTCGAAGCCATCGAAACAAGGGCTTCCAAGTTGCGGTACTCTTCAAGCTGCCTTTCTATCTTGCTGCGCTCCTCCAGGATTTTCCGCGGCCCTTCAAGCAGCTGCCTGCTCTTGTCTTCCAAGTCCGCGATAAAGCCCTGAATGTCCTCGACTGCATAGTCGGTCTTGCCCTTTGGCGCGCCCTTGAACATTGTGGCCATCACGCCGGTCTCCGGCGGAATGTCGAGCGCCCTCACTACCTCATCGATTTCTTGATAAAGCCGTTGAGCTTTTGTCAAAAGGTCGTCATAATACGGATTGATGTGATCAGAAGCGTTATTCTGGATTGGGTGGAACCACTCTAGCTCTGCCAGCCTGCTCACGGCCTCCTGCGTCTCCATCCTTGGCAGGACGATCGTGGCTTTCATCAGTTTGGCTAGTCCCATTCTCAGGCTTGTGTGTAACTTTTATCTCTTTAAAATCCTTTCTTCTGTTGCAAGGTGATTTTGTTGTTGTTGTTATTGCTGCAAAAAGGAAAAAGAGATTTTTGCCCAATAAAAGGGCAGAGGGGATTTTTGAGTTTTTCTTTTTACTGGCCCAAGATAATGAACATCATGACTATACCGTAGATGGCGATTGACTCGACCATGCCCACGATAATGAAGACGCTTGACTGCATCTTGGGGTTCTCGCTGATTGCTGCCAGACCCGCGGCGCCAACGAAGCCAAGGCCAAAGCCTGCGCCAAGCGCTGCCAGGCCGAAAGCCATGCCTGCTGCGATAAACTTGAATGAGCCAGAGTCAGTAGCGACAGCCTCTCCTCCTTCCTGCGCGAAGGCAGCCGGATTTGCTGCCATAAAGCTTGCAAATGCAATTGCTGCGAGAACTGGTAGAACGATACGTCCTCCTTTCCGTTGCATATCCATCAAAAATCGGACACTTAAAGCCCTATTTAACGGTAACTACACAGGCAAGTGTAAAATTCAACTTGCTGCAAGCAAAAAGAAGATGAGTGGGCGCTAGATCTTTCCAAGGGCCTTGCGCTTGCTTGCAGCGACGTCTTCCTTGACCTTTTGCGCCATCGAGTCGTGCTCAGCCTTGAGCTGCGCCTTTGCCCTTTCAAAGTAGCCTGAAATTGTGTCTGATGATGATGATGTTGTCATATTATTATGTCCTCGTAGCCTCCGCTTCTGCCACCTTCTTCTTGTCAAGCACTACTTTAACCTTCTTGAGCCTGACAAACTCTTCGCGCTCGCGCTCTTCAAGGGTCGCCTTGATAAAGTATATCGCGTCCTGGTACTGCGGGATAATGACGTATTCCAGCGCGTTGATCAGCTTTTGCGTGCGCTCTAGCTCCTTGGCAAGGCTGAATATCGCGTTCTCGTATTCTGCCGCCTTGCAGACTGACGGGAGCATGTTCTTTATCAGCTTCGCCGCCTTGTCGACAGACGCGTTTGTCTCGACAAAGCCGTAGGACAGCTGCTGACCGCCTTCCCTCGTCTTGACTTGAAGCGTCGGGATCTTGACGTCCACGATTCTCCTGACGTTTACGTCGACCTCCATCACGCTTGGAGTCGAGTCAGATATCGATTCGAGAGTGGCGGTGCCAAGCGTCATGTACGCTTGGTAGACAGACGAATAGATCTCGCCAAGGGGCGACCAGATGTCCTCCCTCGCCTTGTTTGCTTCTTCAATCATTTCGTCTATCTTTTTCAGGAGCACTTCGCGCTTGTCGTCTAGGATCTTGTGGACCATCTTGGCTACCTGCATCGAGCGCCTTATCTTGATAAGCTCGATCTTGGTTGCTGTGACCCTTCTTCCAAACGACAT
>DAINRX010000121.1:0-3448 GCA_036741635.1 Nitrososphaera sp. | reverse complement strand
GAGGTTACGCATCGTAGCATATGTGTCGAACCCGCTCCTTGCAAGCAGCAATGCCGTTTCAAAGCCTATTCCAGTCGAGCTGCCGGTGACGACAGCCACCTTGTTGTTTTGACTCATGTCTATCTTTCAAAGGCGTTGTACTTAAACTAGGTAGTTATTTCTGGCTTAGTAGGATTTGCATACCTGATCAGTAAGAAACTGCTGACTGCATCAGAGCACGAAATACTCTGCTTCCGGGTGGTGCACCACTATAGCAGCAGTTGACTGGTCAGGCACTATTTGGCCGGATTCCGTAAGCGTCATGCAAGATTTTGCTGGATCAAGAATCTGCCACACGAGGTGGTGCTGGGAGATGTCCGGGCAGCTTGGGTAGCCCCAGCTATAACGCAGGCCGCGCCTGTCTCCGATCTTTAGCTCCTCCCTTATCCTTGCGTTGACCCACTCGGCCATGGCCTCTGCCGTTTCGACGGCAAGGCCATGTAGGTAGTAGGCATCGGTGTATCTGTCCTGCTTGTTCCACCTGTCGATGACTTCGGTGACCTTGCTGCCTGCAGTGACTGACTGGAGCGCGACAACATCGTCTTTGCCGAAATAGTCTGCAAGGCACAGGTGCTTATCTTTTGACGAGCGCGGGAACTCGAAAACCACCTGCTTGCCGCCCGGCAGGTCGACTGCGAGCCTGCCGATGCCGCCCTGTCCCGGCGTAAGGTTGTGGCAGCGGTAATAGCCGTACACTGCCCGCGGCTCGAACAGCTTTTCCTTTATGACGCGCCTTGTCCACTCTTCAAACAATTTTTCCGGGTCCTGATCTTTTGCCCCCTTGCCCTTCATTCCCCACTGGAGCACGAACAGCGATTTCTTGTTAATGTATTTCCATACTTCCTTTAGATCAATTTGGGAAGGCTCGAGCCTCACCGGCCGGTTGACGTGCGGCGGCATTGGCGGCGGCACTGGCCTGATGCCGCTGTGCGCAAGCTCTGACTGCTCTACCGCCGCCTGCTGCTTGTCGTCCCACTTTTCCAGCTTTTGCTTCCATTCGCCGACGAACTGCGGGCGCTCGGGCGAAATCAGCCTGTTCATCACCTTCAGCCCATCAAACGCAGTCTTGCAGTAGAACACCCCGGGGTTGTAAATGCCGCCATCCTTGGCAATCCTGTTAATGTAGCTGCTGTTGATGGCTGCGCCGCCACAGAGCAACGGTATCGTCATATCATTCCGCCGGGCGTGCTCGACGAAATACTGCATCTGCTTTGAAGTTGAGACGAGCAGCGCCGACAGCCCGACTGCGTCTGCCTTGACTTCATTTACCTTTTCAAGGATTTTTTGCAGCGGTACCTGCTTGCCAAGGTCATAGACTGTGTAGCCATTGTTCACGAAAATAGTTTTGACAAGATTTTTGCCAATGTCGTGCACGTCGCCGTAGACCGTGCAGAGCACCAGCTTGCCCTTGCTCACCCCCTCCTGCTTGATAAGGTATTTCTCCAATTCAGCGACAGCTGCCTTCATGCATTCCGCGGACTTGAGCACAAAAGGCAGAATGAGCTCGCCGGCGCCAAACTTGTCGCCCACTTCCTTCATCGCTGGGAGCAAGACGTTGTTCAATACGTCAACGGCAGCCTCGTGCTTTTCCTCTTTTGACACTTTGTCAAGTCCGATGCCTTTTCGCGGAAGACGATCCGCTATTGCCTGCACCACGTCGTCCTCTATGCCTTCTTTGAGCCGGTTGACGATGCGGAAGTGGCAACGCCTGCCAGCCTCCCAGCTTAGGTCAACTTCAATCCTTTTTGTATGGCCAGCAGAGGTTGTCTTGGCGCCTTCAAAGTGCGATATGAGATCAGCAAGCGCGTTCTGGTGCCTGTTGAAAATGAGATCCTCGGCCAGCTTTTTCTGCTGCTCGTCTATTTCCGGGTAAGGAATTATGTCGCGGGCGTTAATTATGACGCTATCAAGCCCCGCCTTGAGCGCATGATACAGGAACACGGAATTGACTATTTTTCTTGCGCCAGGCGGCAGGCCGAAACTCACGTTGCTCAGCCCAAGCGTCGTGAACGAGTCCGGGAACCTCTGCTTGACCAGCCTTATGCCTTCCAATGTGTTCTTGGCGGATTCTACAAATTCCGCCTCGCCTGTTGCAAGCGTGAACGTGAGCACGTCAAAGATGAACTGCCATGGCTTCAAATCATACTGCTTACCTGTGTCGTACAGCAGTTGCGCAGTTTCTAATTTTTCCTGCGGCGTCTTGGCCATACCTTTTGGTCCGATGCACATCGCTATCGCCGGTAGCCCGTACTTTGCCATGATGGGCGCAAGCGCGTGAAACCTGCTTCCGTCCCCTTCAAGGTTTATCGAGTTGATCACCGGCCTGCCGGGAATCTGCCTAACTGCAGTTTCGATGACTTTTGGGTCTGTCGAGTCAATGACCAGCGGCGCGTCTATCTCAAGGCTAAGGCGCTTGACCAATTTTACCATAAAATCGAGCTCATCGGACCGCTCGGTGGTGGCAACGCACACGTCAAGGCAGTGCGCCCCGTCTTCAACCTGCGCCCTTGCAAGGTCGACAAGCCCATCCAAGTCGTTGGCAAGCACTAGCTCCTTTGCCTTTCTAGACCCTTGGGTGTTGAGGCGCTCCCCTATTATCAGCGGCGGAGGCTCTTGCCGCAGGTCGACTGCCTTGAGCGCGGAACTTACCCGTGGTACCAAATGGCGAGAGATGTTATTAATGAACCGCTTATATTTGCTATACAGCTGGGTTTCTTTGTCTCCCAAGTAAGCTACGGCTAGTGAAAGAATGACAAAATAGCTACTAAAATAGCCTTGCCTTCAGGGTTTTGCAAGAAATATTCCGAAATATAATTGCACATTATTTTTTGCATAAACTTAAGTAGCAAGATGCACGACGCATTACATGTCGGTAAGGCAAGTAGAAGAAGAGAATATCAGGATTGCCAGGCAAGCCATCGAAGCCTTTAACACTGGGGACGCAAGCAGAGTTCATGAATTTATTGCCCAAGACTATTTCAACCATGAATCCCAAGCTTCACCAGAACGGGCAAAGCTTCGCGGGCCGGACGAGGTCATCGATACCATTAGAAAGTTGCGAAGTGCATTTGCCGATCTTCGTTATGAGGAGCAGGAAATTATTGCTTCAAAAGACAAGGTTGTTATCGTATTGATGGTAAGCGGCAAGCACGTAGGGGATTTCTTTGGCATTCCTCCGGCAGGGCGCAGCTTCTCTTACCCGGCAGTGCACATGTACCGGATTTCTAATGGCAAGATAGTAGAGCACAGAGCGATCCGGGACGACCTTAGATTCATGATGCAGCTTGGCGTAGTGGGACCCGCATCGCCGCAGTATGAACAGATCTTCCAGGCCTGGAAGGGTTTCATGCGTTAAGGATTTTTTCCATTATATCTTGGCAATTTTTATTACTCATATGAAAAAAGCTCT
>DAINRX010000120.1:0-3483 GCA_036741635.1 Nitrososphaera sp. | reverse complement strand
AGCGTATATGTTATGATCGTGGCTAATAACGAGTCTGAAGAAGAGCAGGCAGAAGGGCTGGTTGAAGACAACAGGAAAGTGGTTACAGTAACTACACCTCCAGAGGATTATTATAGCAGGGAGGAGGAAGAGTCGGTCTCTACTAAAGCCAAGGAGACCGGGCAGGCACTCAAGGAGCTTATCACCGCTATCGGGAAGAAAGCGAGGGTTGCAGTTGAAGGGAAAACAAAAGAGCTGAGCGAAATGAACGCAAGCGACATTAGCGCGGCGCAGGACTCCCGCGACATTGGTGTCCTTGGCTCACAAGTCGAAGTGCTCATCACCGCTTTTGAAGACACAATGACCCAGATACGCAAGCAGCCATACGACGAGCAGGTAAAGCTCTTGACCGGCTATAAAAAGCTGCTCGAGGAGCAGATAAACGTCATCAATTCTAGGATTGACTGGTCAAAGCGCCTGAAAAAGTAGTAGTAGCAACAGCAGTAGTTCTGCCATTCTACTACCTGCTGCATATACAATATAATAATGGCTCGCCGCAGAAGCTGCGCTGGTTTGTCCGGGCTTGGAAGCCGCTACTGGGGCGAGGTAATAGAGGTACTGCGCTCGATAATCCCTGTCTACGACAGGGTGAACAGGGTAATCTCGCTTGGCAAGGACGAGGAGTACAGGTTGCGAGGCATCCGCGGCAGGGTGATGCCTGGCAACATTGTGCTAGACGCAGGCTCGGGCTATGGCAATATGTCCCGTGTCGCGCTCGCAGAGGCAGGCGACGATGTGCAGATAGTGATGTATGACCCGATCCCTGAGATGCTTGCAAACGTCAAGAACTACTTTCCTGAAGGCAACGCTTCATTATTGCCGTCATCAGGCATCTTTGAGTTCATGCCTTTCCGCGACGGCACGTTTGACGCCGTGATGTGCGGCTATTCCCTCCGCGACGCCATCCAGCTAAAGCAGGCGATAGCCGAGATGCACAGGGTGCTCAAGGCCGGCGGCCGGCTGATAATTGTCGACCTTGGCAAGCCCGACGGCTCGCTTGCAAAGGCTATGGTTTCATTTTACCTGAAGTATTTCCTTGGAGTATTTGCCTACCTTGCCGCCGGCAGAGCGGGATTGAAATTCCGGACGCTTTACGGCACGTATCTGCGCTGGCCAAGAAACTCGGAGCTGGACGCAATGCTGAAGGAAAAATTTTCGCGAGTGCAGTTTGACAAGGGCATGATGGGCGGCGCAGTAATTATCGCGGCGTACAAATAGCAGAGATCGCACAATGACAAACCGCGCGATCCTGTTCGTCTCAGCCTGCGCCGCTATAGTGGGCATCTCGTACGGCATGTACTCGCCAATCGTGCCCGTTTTTGCAAGGGACGTTCTTGGCGCCGATTACTCTGAGATCGGCCTCATAGGCACGGTGAATTATCTGCCGTACATGTTTGCGCCATTTTTCGTTGGCATGGTGCTCGACAGGGTCAACAAGGCGTATATGCTCGCCGCCGGCATCGCGCTCGCCGTTTTCTCAGTCTTTATGCTATCAACCGTCCAGTCGGTGCCGGAGATAATGCTGTGGAGGGCGCTTGCCGGCATCGCCCACGCGTTTTTCTGGCCGTCATCAGAAGTGCTTATCTCCACCAACTCGGCTGCCGAGACGCGGGTCAAAGGAATTGCAGTATTTACAGGCGCGTGGGTCGCCGGCTTTATGGTGGGCCCCCTGATAGGCAGGCTGGTGCTCGACACGTATGACTATGGCGCGCTATTCCAGCTCGCCGGGGTGGCGATGGCTGCGGCGCTCGTGCCTTCGCTGATGCTGCACCGCTACGGCAGGCCGATAGTAGCGCAAAGAGAAGTGGAGTTTCGCGCCAGCTCGATGCTGCAGGTGGTCAAGGAGGTCGCCATCTACCCAGTGGTAAGCTCTGTCCTGCTCTACTATGCAATCACCTTCGGGGTCGTGCTCACAGTCTACCCGGCGTACATGAGGGAAGCGTCCCTGACGGATCAGGATATCGAGACCCTGTTCTTTGTGTTCGGCCTGTCAAGGTTTGCTACACTGTACTTTGTGGGCAGGCTGGCAAGGTACGGCACGATTGCGCTTGCTATGGCAGTGGCCGCCACCGCCGTAGGCATGCTGATCTCGTTTGCGTTTGCTTCACTTCTGACGTTTGCGGTTGCACTCGTGCTCGTCGGGCTTGCCATCAGCATCTTTTACCCAGTCACGCTCAACATCGTGACAAGGAACATGCCGGCTGAAAAGATGGGCGAGAGGCTTGGCGTCTACGAGGCGCTCTTTGGAGTCGGCTGGACCATCGGGCCGATAGCAGTCGGGCTGTCGTCCGACGCATTTGGCTCGAGCAGCCCCTACCTTGCGTTCTTTATCATAGGGAGCGCCCTGTCAGGAGCCATAGCCCTCTCAGCGGCAAGAAAAGGTAACTCCTTTTAGGCACAAGTTGCTAGATTGTATGGGATAATGAAGGAAAAGAAAAGGCTTGAAGACGAAGTGCCGGCATATGGGCTTGAAGCACTAGTTAGCACAATCGACGACAAGGACAAGCTTGCTGCAGCGCTTAGAAAGGCAATCAAGTACGGCTCTTAGTAGCTTACCAAGACCCTGCGGCCCTGCACCTTTATCCGGCCTTCTGCAAACAGCCTGACGGCTTCTGGGTAGAGCTGGTGTTCCTGCTCGAGTATCCTTGCGGAAAGGGTTTCTTCGTCGTCGCTGTCCATGACAGGCACAGCCTTTTGCAGTATCACCGGCCCGGAATCGACGCCTTCATCGACAAAGTGCACCGAGCAGCCAGAGACTTTGACACCGTAGTCAAGCGCCTGCTTTTGTGCATGCAGACCAGGAAAAGAAGGCAGGAGCGCGGGGTGGATGTTCAGTATGCGCATTTTATACAACCGCACAAACTCGGGGCTGATTATCCGCATAAAGCCGGCAAGGCACACGAGCCCTGACTGGGGCGTCACGCCGTACTCTTGCAGCGCGGCGACCACCTTCTGGTCATAGTCCCAGCCCTTCAGGCCGTTTGGCAATATTACTTTAGTTGGCATGCCGTATTTTTCAGAAGCAATTTTCAGGCCGGCGGCGTCGGGCTTGTTTGAAATGACGACGCACGGCTTGGCGTTTTTTATCCTGCCAGATTTGATGGCAGCCAGAATCGCGTTCATGTTGCTTCCCCTGCCAGAGATTAGGATACCGAGGTTGACTGCTGCTGCTGCTACCAAGACAGATTAGCTTGTTGGGTGCCTGTTCTTAAACGTCGCTAGAAGAGTTTTGTTGGCCATGACGCGATATCTATCAAGGAATTCCTTTCCCTTGTCCGTCACAGAATAAATAAAGCCGACATCTGGATGGAATTCTTTTGCCATGTAATGATTGTGCAGCAGAAACGATAGCCACATTTTCACCAGCCCGTAGTCGCCCTTGAACTTTTTTATAATTTCAAATTCTTGCACGCCCATCTCAAAACAAAACAAAATGAAGGCTGC
>DAINRX010000119.1:0-3510 GCA_036741635.1 Nitrososphaera sp. | reverse complement strand
AACCTTCTCTCAAATCTATGGCAGTTTGTCAGGGACAGCCAGCATTAAGCCTATATAGGAAAGTGAAATAGCGGCAATAGACAGTGCAGCTTATAGACACCTTCAAGGCAAGTCTGGACCCATCTCTCTTTAGGCTCTATCGAAGATATCTTTATTCGCGCAGCAAGGCAACAGACGAGCTTGCGCAGGCAGAAGTGGTGCACGAAAAGGCAAAGGAGCGTCTGCAAAAGATGGCTGACAAGTTCCGGCAGAATGCGCATTATTTTGACCCCGGCGACCAGCTGGCTGTAGAGATTGAAGGTTTCAAATTGAAAAGCCCGGTTGGAATTGCAGCCGGCTTTGACAAGAACTGCGACGTGCTCGGACCGACATCATACGTCTTTGGCTTTTTGAATCCGGGGAGTGTGCTAAAGAACCCCCGCGCAGGCAATCCGCAGCGCCCCAAAAGCGAAGGCACCGTGCGTATTGTAGTGGACGATGAGCGCGAAGCGATAATCAACGCGCAAGGGTACCCGCACAAAGGGCTCGACTATGTGGTCAGCAACCTCAAAAAGTTCAGCGAGAGCCCGAAAGGCGGCGCAAAAATCCTGCTGAACTTTTCAGGCATTACCGACACGTATACCGAAGACGCGGTGCTAGACGCGTGTAAAGAGATCATTACCAAAACCGCGCCATACGTCGACTTTGGATTTGAAGAGAACCGGACATCGCCAAATACCGACTTTAACAAGGTGCTCCAGACGCCTGAGTTCACCAAAAAGATGATCGACCTGATGAACACCCATGTACCCGGCAAGGTCAAGGCATCGAAAATATCGCCGTACGGCCGGCTGTCGCAGTCTGACAAAGAAAGGCAGGGCAAGTTGAAAATGATAAAGGTGTTTTACGAAAACGGCGGGCAGGCAGTCGTCCTTGGCAACACGAGGCCGGTCGACACAAAGTCAGGCAGCAGGCTCACCAAGAATTTTGCAAGAGGCGTCGCCGGCGAGAGCGGCAGGCCGCTATTGCCATACATGCTCAAGCTGGTGGAAGACGTGCACAGGGCGTTCCCGGATTTGACGATAATCGCATGCGGCGGCATCTTTTCTGGCGAAGACGCATGGAAGGCGTATGAAAAAGGCGCGACTCTAATTTCGCTATATACTGCACTGACGTTCTATGGGTTTGGAGTAGTAAGGGACATCCACAATGTCCTGAAAAAGAAACTGGGTGATCAAACTCTGCAGGCTTTTATAGAAAAGCGCGATGCTCTCACCCATTGAAATCTCCTAACAGAAACCTTTGCAAAATATTGGAAACCTTTTAATGCACCTGTAGTCATTTTCCCTTAAACAGGGATTTAGCAGATTGAGAAGGTATCCTAAGGTCGTTCTTACCGCAGACCGCACATTAATGTCACCCTACAGGGGAATTTCGCTAGCATCGTTTTTCGGGTGCGCGCCGGCCCTCGATTTCAACAGGGACCATAACTCATTCTTGTACCACGTTTTGCGCAATCAGGTCACTCCAAGGGTACTTTTTGACTTTATCTGCAACCCCATAGAGCATACAAACGGCTATGCCAGTTACGCTCCTTATGGTCTGAGGAAGGTTGAAGCCGCCCTTATCCGCGACGGCTACAGGCGGGAAGACGTTGTAGTGGCCCACCCGGATCACGTTGAGAAATTCATTGGTCCAGAGACAGAGGCCATCGGCACCTACGAAATGGACCCGCTTGGCATGGGCCCTGTCACCATGACGTTCACCTACGGGCGCAAGCACATGTCATATGATGAGTTTTACAATCGCGACCTACACCTTAGGATAAACGCCGCCAAGGCAAGGACAGGCAGCAAGGCCAAGGTTATCGCCGGCGCTTCAGGCACGTGGCAGTACAACTATGATCCTGCTAAGATAGAGGAATACGGCCTCTACGGCATCGTCGAAGGCGAGCTTGGCGGCATCGGCCCCGAGATCGATGGCGCGGCCGGCCCGTTCTTTGATGCCCTCATCGCCGGCGAGTTTGACATGGCCAACCCGTTTAAGAAGAGCCAGTTCAAGGTAGAGATCAAGGAATTTGTGAGAAACGACAAGACCCTGCATGGCAGGTTCATCCACTACTGGAATGAGCCCTCGATTGACGAGATTCCAAACATCGTCAACCCGAGCATGCACGGCATGGTAGAAGTCATGCGCGGCTGCGGGCGCGGTTGCAAGTTCTGCGACGTGACGCTGAGGCCGCTGCGCTACTACCCTGTCGAGAAGGTGCAGAAGGAAATTGAAGTTAACACGAAGTACGGCGGGTTAAAGAACGCCTGGATCCACAGCGACGACATTTTCGTTTACGGCCTCAACCCGAGGACTACCAAGAACATGCAGCCAAACAGGGAGGCAATTGAGGAGTTGTTCAAGGGCATCATGGCTACAGGCATCGAGCACACCAACCCGACGCATGGGACGCTTGCCGGCGCAATAGCCGACGAGAGGCTCATACCGAACGTATCCAAGATAATCAAGTCCGGCCCCGATAACCACATCGGCATCCAATGCGGCTTTGAGACTGGAAGCATCAGGCTCATTGGCAAGTACGCTGACCGCAAATTATCGCCGTACAGGCCGGACGAGTGGCACTGGGTCGTCAAGAACAGCATCAAGACCCTCAACGAGAACTACTGGGTGCCAGCATTTACGCTTATTATGGGCCTTGACAACGATGAGACGCCCGAGGACAGCTGGGAGACAATCAGGCTCATCCACGAGATAGAGACAGAGCAGCCTGACTCTAAATTCACGACGACGCCGCTCACCTTCGTGCCAATAGGCTTACTTGAGAAATCGGACTTTTATGACATTGGCAACACTATGGACCCGGCAAAGCTGGGCGTCATGTACAAGACGTGGCAGCACAACTTCAAATACGGCATCCAGAAGTTCATGGGCAAAGTAGGGCGCGACAACCCAATAAAGAACTGGTTCTTTACGCAGCTGGCATCAACCCTCGGAGGAGTGCCGCTCTCTGCGATGGAAAAGTTTGCAAGGAGAAAGGGTCCTGAGCACGAGCGCGTGATAGAAAAGATAAAGGCGAACTACTGGTAACAATAATTTTCAAAAACAGATGCAAATGCGCTTGCGATGGTGTGGATACTCTACTTTTTCAGGACGGGCACAGGCAACCACGTGCTCAAGCTGCTGAGGAAATAATATAGCGCAACTGCCGCAGCTCTTCCCTGTTAAATGCTACCTTAGCATGCCTATATGCTGCCCTCAAGCGCCACTGGCATCGATCCAGCATTTGCACAGGCACCAAAGCTCTGTTGACTTGTGACAATGTATAAACAATCAGGTAAAATATAGGCCATAACTATAGGTCAACAGCGTCCCAATTCTTGGTTCATTGGACAAAAAAAGTAGTAGTAAAGCCGTCTCACTGCTAGGTCGAACATGCTGCAGCCTATTCAACCTCCAGGCTGAATCTTGTAGCAGATTCTTGTTTCACAACCAATATAGAGTTAGGCTAGCCTAATTAGGCGA
>DAINRX010000118.1:0-3833 GCA_036741635.1 Nitrososphaera sp. | reverse complement strand
TGCCGGACTTTTTTTCAAGCTCTAGCTGACCTGCTATCTTGCCATTAGAGTACACCTTGGCGTACTCGGTCCCGCCGCCAAAGAATGCTGATAGCAAGTCGCGCTTTTCATGGTAGCCCGACTCGATCGTTCTGGCTTTGAGCTTGCCGCTTGCCTTGCGTATGATGTTGCGGGCGGACGACCAGTCGCCGCTCCATTCTATCATTTCAAAACTGCCAAATTTGACAGTCTGCATCGAGTGCCCTGCCAGCCTTGCCTCAAATTTCAGGCTGTTCTTTTTGGCGTACGAGTTCATCCACTCGATCGCTTCTTGTGCTTTGCCTTGCTCCACTGCAAAGCTGTCTGCGCCTGCCACGACATTTTCTGCCATTCTGCCATATATTTAACTTGAAAATTTTTTGTAATTGCTTTATTCGATGCTGCAACACGTTACTCATGGACCAAGGAGAGCCGGGAGTAGACTATAACGAGCCCAACCTCAACCCGCTTACGTGCGACATATGCCGCAAGTCGTTTGACAGCCTTGACAAGCTGGGTGAGCACCAGAAGCGAGAGCATGACATGTAATAAGTAATAAGACGTCACAAAGATCGGCGGTTGGACAACGATGCGCACCTTTATCGCAGTCGACGTGGCCAGCAGTGCAACAATCGGCAGGCTGCAGAGCGACATAATGTCGGCGCAGGGGTGGAGCACAAGGGATGTCAAGCCGGTCGAGGCCCACAATTTCCATTTCACGCTTATCTTCTTGGGCGAAATACGCGACAGTGACGCCGACAGCATAAAGGCAAAACTGTCAGAGATGCAGTTTGAGCCGTTTACTATCACCTACACCGGCGTCGGCGCGTTTCCAAAGTCAGACGCCGCCAGAGTCATATGGGTCGGCGTCGACTCTGCAGGCGGGCAAAAGCTGTCTGCACTTGCAGGCGATGTGGCGTCAAAGATGGCCGGGCTTGGATTTCAAGCCGACAAGCCGTTCTCGCCACACATCACGATTTTCCGTGCCAAGGGCCGGCCTGTCAGGATGGCCGACATCGCCTCAAAATACCGAGGCGCGACCTTTGGCATCGACACGGTGGACAGGGTGCACCTAAAGAAAAGCGACCTCACGTCCTCCGGCCCAGTTTACTCGAACATTTATACCGTAGCAGCAAAGAAGTGAAAAGAAGATATGCCATCACCTGACGTCAGCGCAGTCATAGCCAAGGCGCTTTCACTCTGCGAGCCTACCAAGAGCGAGGCAAGCAAGCTGACAAAAGTCGCGCAGGAGGCAAAGCGGCTGGTGGAAAGCCGGGTCGCCAGTCTGGACGAGGTTGTAGACGTGGTCTTTGGCGGGTCGTTTGCAAAGGGCACCTGGCTGCCGGGCGATGCAGACATTGACATTTTCGTCAAGATCAAGCCGTCTGTCAGCGTAGAAAGATTCGAAGTGCTCGGCAAAAGCATAGGACAGGAAGCGCTGAAGAAGCACAAGCCCAAGCTGCGATATTCCGATCATCCTTACGTTGAAGCGTTTGTCAGGGGCATCAGGGTGAACGTCGTGCCCTGCTACAACGTCGAGCAGGGCAAGTGGCAGAGCGCGGCAGACAGGTCGCCCTTTCACACCGAATACATAAGCAGCAATTTCGACGACGAAAAGAGGATGCAGGCAAGGCTCTTGAAAAAGTTCTTCAAGGGAGTAGGGATATACGGCGCCGAGATTTCGAGGGGCGGCTTTAGCGGCTACGTCTCTGAAGTGCTCGTGCTAAAGTACGGCTCGTTTGAAAATGTGCTGCGCGCGGCGGCAGACATGCAGGACCGGCAGGTCATCGCCGCTGGCGACTACGACTCTGACATCGTCAAGGGGTTCCGGAGCCCGGTAATCATTATCGATCCCGTCGATAGCAGGCGGAACCTTGGGACAGCTATATCGCCGGAAAGCGTTGGCAGGTTTGTGCTGGCTGCAAGGGCGTTTCTTGCAAGCCCTTCGCTTCAATTCTTCAGGGAAAAAAAGAAGCATGCCAAAGCGTCGGCAAAACTGTATCCAAATGTGCTTGTGGTAGAATTTACACACAAAGAGCGAAGCCCAGACATCATATGGGGACAGCTCAAGCGCAGCCTCAACGCGATGGCAAAGCAGCTAGAGATCGCCGACTTTATCGTACTGCGTAGCTCGTGCGTCACTGACGAGAAAACTTCAGCTGCGCTTGCGTTTCTGCTCGAGTCGATAACGCTGCCGCCCTATACAAAAAGAAAGGGGCCCGAGGTATTCCGGAGAAAGGATACTGCCAGCTTTATTTCAAACACGAAAAACAAGAAGCCGCTTGTGACGTGGGTTGACAGGGAAATGAGGGTCGCCATGCTGGTGGACAGGAAAGCAACCGACGCGCGGCAGTTTGCCAGGTCGCTCCTGCTTGACCGCATTGAAAACAGCGGCGTCGCAAAGGACCTGATAGCAGACAGAAAGAAGCTCCGAATTTATAGCGGAAGCGAGAGGAAAATCAAGGGATTGGCTCTGGAGGCTGTTGGCGAAGTTGTCTCGACAGAACATCTCATTTTCAGATGACGAGCTGGGCATAGGGTCAGCAGACAGGCTTGTCAGGATAATTTCTTATCCGCGCTTTACTGAAGATGCCTACGCCGAGCGCTTGGCAGAGATGAGGTCGCTTGGTGTAACGTCGCTTGTGCTTGGAGGAAGAACAATCATAAACGGCACCCGCATTGCAGGCAAGGGCTGCGTGGGGGTTGTGCTTAAAGCAAAGATCGGAGGTAAAACCTGCGCGCTCAAGGTAAGGAGGGTCGACGCCGACAGAAAGAGCATGAACGAAGAGGCGCGCCTGCACAAAATAGCAAATGATGCCGGCGTAGGCCCGCGCCTTGAAGGGCACACGAAGAACCTGATCGCGATGGAGTTTATCGAGGGTCAGAGCATAGTCGATTGGGTCAGCTCTGCGACGCGTAAACAAGTGCGCGGAATGGCAAGATCCGTCCTTGAGCAATGCTACAGCCTCGACAGGGCAGGCCTTGACCACGGCGAGCTGAACCGGCTGGACCGCCACGTAATTGTTGGCAATAACAATAACAACAAAGCCTGCATCATTGATTTTGAGAGCGCCAGCACGGCGAGGAAAACAAGCAACATCACTGCCGCGGCGCAGTCGATATTTCTTCATGGTGCGGTGGCAGGCCAGGTGAAAAAAATCCTAGGCGAGGTCGACAGGGATGCAGCCTTGGCCGTGCTCAGGATCTACAAGCGAGACCAGACAGATGCTAACTTGCAGGCAGTGCTTGACTCGCTCCAGATATAGCTTTTATTCTAGCAAAGCTAAAGCTGCATTGTTTGGCAGAACCCAAGATCGAGATCCGCGGAATGAAAGACGTGGATCTTAAAGGCGGCATAGTCCTTGACGGCTTTCCAAGCATTGGCCTTGCAAACGCCATTGCGTCAGAGTGCCTCATCCACTCGCTCAAGACAGAGTTCGTGGCAGTGCTCGACTCGCCAGCTTTCCCAGCGCTGTCTGTGATCCGCAACTCAGCTCCTAACTTTCCTGCAAGGGTCTATGCCAACGAAGAGCTAAAGCTAGTATTTTTCGTTTCCGAGCTGAAGCTTGACCAGTCGATGTACCGGCCTGTGGCAAACACTATGCTCCAGTGGGCCGCCGACAGCGGCTGCGAGCTTGTCATAAGCGCCGCAGGCATACCTTATGAAGAAGGCGACGGGCCAAAGGATGACTCGCCGCAGGTGTACGCGGTAGGAAGTACCAAAAAGGCTCTCAAGCGTGCAAAAGACGCCGGCATTCCAACCCTTGGCAGCGGCTCGGTAGCCGGGATACCTGCGATACTGCTCAACGAGGGTG
>DAINRX010000117.1:0-3921 GCA_036741635.1 Nitrososphaera sp. | reverse complement strand
TTTAATGGATAGAATTGGCATCGATTGACATAAGGGGAATGAAGATGTGGTGGCTGTATGAGCTAGATGATTATGTATACCAATTTCTGACCCCTGAAATTATTATTACTACTTGTCACAGCCGCAGCCGTCGTTGCTGAGGTCATACGAGCGAATGTTGTATTTTTTCATGCAGACAGGGCACATGCTCTGGCCATATGGTATCTTGGCGTTGCAAAAGGCGCACGCCGCTGACGCATCATTATTTTTGGCTTTGGCTAGAGTCTCCAACAGGTACAGAAAAGGCAGGATGGCTATTAAACTTTGTTAGCTACATCGGCGCTACCAGGATTTTTGGACGATTCGATGTGTTGTGATGACATTTTTTGCCGCAGAGCGGGCAGTTCTTTCTATGCAAAAAGACGCACTGGCAGATGTGGGATTTCATATAGCTTTCTGCTGCCTTGGTGAATTCGCCTGTGCCGTTGCAAAACGGGCAGTCAGAATCAGTGATCTCGATTAAACCCTTGCCAGAACATACTGGACAGATTTGCGGAACGTTCGCCTGAGCCATCTCTTCTCTAGGTCAAATTCACTATAATATAACGCTTACCGCATGTTAAGTAACAAATCTACAATTTTGAATTCAGCATTACGGCTTGTGCATTTGTTATTATATGCGCATAACTATTTTGCGGCAGTTGCAGATAGCCGACGACCTGCTTCGCATTGCAAGAGGAGAAGTGCTTGGTGACAGCTGGAGCAGGCAGGTCTATTCTGTTGACGCAAGCCACTACGAAGTAGCCCCTGAAGCAGTAGTGTGCCCTGCAGACGAACACGATGTCCAGCAGGCATGCGAATACAGCTTTGCCAAAAAAGTGCCAATAACTGCAAGAGGAGCAGGAACAGGGCTGCTCGGCCAGTCCCTGTCAAAAGGCATCATTTTGGACTTTACAAAACACATGAACAGGATAATCGAGATTGGAAGCGACTGGGTGGTAATCCAGCCGGGCATAGTCAAGGGAGTGCTTGATAAGGAGCTGAAAAAGAAGAACAAGTTCCTGCCACCTGACCCGGCAAGCAGCAACTATTGCACGATCGGCGGCATGATTGCAGACAACTCTAGCGGCGTCCACTGTCTTGGCTACGGCAATACTATCGATTTTCTTGAGCAGGTCGATGTTGTATATGCGGATGGCAAGACAGGCTTCGCAAGCGCCGGCAAGTTTGACGACAGGATGGCCCGGCTCCAGAAACTGCTGTCACCCCATGCTGACGCCATAAGGAACGGCTACCCGCAGGTAAGCAAGAACTCATGCGGCTACCGTCTTGACGCGGTCATGGCAAGCAGGTTCATGCCGCAAAAGGTGTTTGCGGCCTCGGAGGGGACGCTTGGGGTCGTGACTTGTGCCAAGCTGAAAATCGTTGATATCCCCGCGCACAGGTGCATGATGGTCCTTGGCTTTGAAGACCTACTCGCTGCAGTTTCAGCAATCACGGCGATTCTAAAATTTTCGCCTGTCGCGCTTGAAATGCTTGACCATACCGTAGTTTCGCATGGCGGAGGCAAAAAAATATCCAACGACGCGGGATGCCTGCTATTTGTCGAGTTTGCAGAGGAGATCCGCAAAGCTGCTGAAGGGCACATGGAGAAATGTCGCCAAGCGCTTGCCGGCAAATGCGCTGTGCTCGAACATGCATCAGACGAGCAGAGCATAGCCAAGATGTGGCGCGCAAGAAAGGGAGCACTGAACGACATAATGAAGATGACAATTGGAAGTCGCAAGCCTGTTGGGCTGATAGAAGACACTGTCGTTCGGCCGGAGCTTCTCGCAGATCATGCCGCCGGCTTGCTGCGAACCTACCGCGAAAACAACCTTGATTATGTGATATACGGCCATGTTGGAGACGGCAACATGCACACGAGGCCGCTGATAGACCTTGCCTCAGAGGCAGAAGTCGAGCTCATGGACAGAATCGCGGCCGGCGTGTTTGCAAAGGTGATAAAGGGCGGAGGCACCATAACGGGCGAGCACGGAGACGGGCTTGGGCGAGTTGGCTACATTGAAATGATGTACGGCAGGCAAATGACTGCGCTCTTTTCTAAAGTCAAGAGGCTGCTTGACCCAGGCTTTATGATGAACCCCGGGAAAAAGGTTCCTCCCCCATTGCAATGATTTAAGAATGGCTTGGGACGACCTGTCGTCAGTTGTGGAGTCTCGTTCGGCTGACTTTAAGAGGCTGTGGAGATATTCTGTCGGATTCTACGGTGTATGGGTAGCCCACGTTGGAAGGCAGTTGGGACTGCTTGAGCGGCTTGCCAAAAGCCCAGTGTCTGAAGACGACTTGATCGCTGCGACCGACTTTCATCCTCCAGCGGTGCACGCTTGGTGCTCGGCCGCGGCGTCGTACGGGTTTGTAAGCAAAAAGAAAGGAGGCAAGCTGCACCTGTCAAAGCGCATGAAGGCCATTCTGGTAGACAGAAAGAGCCCTGACTACCTTGGCGGCCAGTTCTCCTACCTCGCCCTGCGGAGCCTCGAGTACAGCGGCTTTGAAGACCTGTTCAGGTCGGGCCGCGCCCGCGATATGGCATTCACTTTTGAAGCCATAGAGCAGGCTACTGACTGGGACCACTATGCCTTCCTTGCGGCAGTGAGGCGCGACAAGAAACTTCATTCGCTGCTATCACAGGGGTGTAGGCTCCTGGACGTTGGCTGCGGCACCGGTAGCCTAGTTACCAAGCTGCATGACACGTATCCGAGATCAAGCCTTGTGGGCATTGACCCGTCAGAAGAAGCGATGCGCAGAGCCAAGAAAATGCTAGAGAACAGGCCAGTCCAGATTATGAAGATGGAAGGCGAGGCCATGAGGTTTGAAGGTGAGTTTGACATCGCCTGTTTTGGTGAGTCGCTTTACCCAGCAAAAGACAAGCAAAAGGTGATGTCTAACTGCTACCGCGTGCTAAAAAGGGGCGGCACAATTGCAATAGTGGAGGGCCTGATGCCACCAAAGAGGGATGACGACGAGCACCAACTGATAATGGGGATGCAGCTTGATCTTGCGCTGCAGGGCCACAAATTCATGACTCGGAGCGAGGTGGCCGGGTTGCTGAAAGATGCTGGATTCTCCAAGCCAAGGTTTGTAGACCTCGGCGGCTCGGTTTATCTCGTCACCGCAATCAAGTAAAATCATTCTGCGCCTATTAGCCCAAGCAGATCAAAGCCTTCGGCCGACTTTTCCTTTATCTCTGCAATTGATATCAGATGACCGTCAGGGTCTTGGACTATTGCGTGCTTGCCAAAGGGCTCCTCTTTGGGCTTTTTGAAGAACCTGACCTTCTTTTCCTTCAGCTTTTTCACTGTGGCCTCCAAGTCGCCCACCTCAAAGCCCACCAGCATGCCAGAGCCTGTCTTTATGTTGCTCTTTTTCTTTGCAGGGTGAAGGGCCATAACGGTGTCGTTATTGAAAAACTCCGTCCAATCCTTGGACTTGGTCTTGATCGGAAGCCCAAGGGTGTCTCTGTAAAACTTGACTGACTTTTCCATATTTGAAACAAGCAGAATCACGACTCCCACTCTATCGAATGTCATGCGAGCACACCTATCACAGAGTTTGCAAAGGTAAATTAATAACTTAACGGTATGTACGTGAGGGCTAATTAATCAGCGGACGGCATTTTCTCTCCTATGAGAGCGGCCACCCATAAGGCGAAGAAAGGCAAAAAGGGCACATTTGCTAAAGTTGTCACTGACAAAATAGCCACTGGAGACCCGATTGCAGACCCCGGGATAGAGTTGGCCCTTGAAGGGATGCCAAACCATATACTACTAAATATCAGTTTTTGAGCGAATTTCCTTATGACAACAAGTTGCTGTTGCTGGCAGAATTTCTCTGCGACTTTGTGACAAGGGAAAATATCGCCCCAAGCACAAAGCGCGTGTA
>DAINRX010000116.1:0-3954 GCA_036741635.1 Nitrososphaera sp. | reverse complement strand
AGTTTCACTTCTTTGCCAGGTCGATGGTCGTCATGCGTATGCGCTCGGGGTCGCCCCTGAACTGGTCCAGGCAGCGCGTCGAGTATTCGACAGGCGCTCCTTCGCGCTGGTGTACCAGAGCAAACCCTGCAGCAGTAAATGTAGCCTTGAGCCATTCTGCCCATCGCAAATACTCGCCATCGCCCACCGGTTGCAGCAGCTCATCGGTTATCTCGGTGACAATCTGGAGCGTACCACCCTTTTTCATCTTGGAATAAACCGTCCTGTAGAATGGCTCCCATTCCCGCGCCTTTTTCTCGTCAATGTACGCTGGGTCTGGAAGCACTGCTAAAAACCGGTCAACGGAAGAGTTGGGAAAAGCCGGCAGCATGTCGACAAAGGAGCCATTCAGGATCAGGACATTGTCCTGCACAATCCTAGAGCGCGCTCTGTCGCACTGCCCGGCATCCAGCTCGATGCCGATGTGAAGCGTATTGTCATCGCGCTTGGCAAGGCTCTCTAAAAGCCTGCCGTCGCCCATCCCAAGCTCCACGACGACTCTGGGGAATAAAGCGATCCTGGCCGCAACATCGTGCATGTTATGCCTTGAGCAGCTCTGCTTCAAGCAGCTGTTGCACCAGCTGGACTACTTCCTGCTCGACCTGCTGCCTTGGCATTCCAAGCTTGGCTGAAAACTGGTCGGTGAGCTGGTTGATTGTCTTGGTGCCGTCGCAGCTCTTCCAGAACTCTATTATCGCTTCGTTGACCATAAAGCCTTGGTCCTTGTCATTTGCAAGTATCATCGAGCCGTCCTCCTGCTTGGAAAACCTGCCGACCTTCATCGGCTTGCTCTTTTCATAGTCGATCTGAAAGCGCAGCTTGGGCTTGCCAAACCCGAGCTTCTCCCGCACCGACGGGTCCATCTTTTCGATGCTCCAGGGCGGATCCCAGACTATCTCGACGTTGATATTGCCGATCCCACCTATCTTGCCGACGTAGCGCTTGACATCACTTACCAGTGTATCATGAAGTGGGCAGCCCCGCGTGGTCATGGTCATCTTGATGTCCACGTCCTTGCCACTGGCAACCTTTACACCGTAAATCAAACCCAAATCGACAACGTTGACCGGGATCTCGGGGTCCATGCACTTTCGGAGTGCGGCGTAAACCTGATCCTCTGTAACTGCCTTCTGCTGTCCGGCTGACATATCTGTTATAAAACAAGTGTGCAAAACACGATAAATACTTTATCTATCCGAGGAGCGCCTTGAGGTTCTTCTCAAACGGCGGCTTAAGCACGCCTTTTTCGGTGATAATGCCTGTTATGAGCTCCGGCGGCGTCATGTCAAAAGCAGGGTTAAAGACGCGCACCCCCTTGGGCGCGATCCTCTTTTTGCCTACCTTGACAACTTCGTCCACTGACCTCTCTTCAATCATCACCTCTTCGGGGCTGCTTTCAAAATCAAAAGTCGACAGCGGGGCGGCAACGTAGAACGGCACTCTGTGCCTGCTTGCCAGAATCGCCACCTGATATGTCCCTATCTTGTTGAAAACGTGGCCCGTACGGAGCACCCTGTCTGCGCCCACTATCACCCGCTTGATAGCGCTCTTTGCCATCATGTGGCCAACCGCCGTGTCTGGTATCAGGCTGACGTCAATGCCGTCATGTTGGAGCTCAAATGCCGTGAGCCTTGAGCCCTGCATCACCGGCCGCGTCTCCGTGGCGATGACGCTCAGGCGCTTGCCCGACTCCCTTGCCGCCCTTATCACTCCAAGCGCGGTGCCATATGCCACCGTTGCAAGCGAGCCGGCATTGCAATGTGTGAGAACCACGTCGCCGTCTCTGAACATCTTTGCGCCGTTGGCTCCCATCTGCCTGTTGGCTTCAACGTCTTCTTCAGACATTTTTAGGGCCTCATCAAGGACTGCTTTCTTTGCGTCCTCGACGGTCTTGGCGCGCTTGGCTTTTTCCATGACGCGCTCGAGCGCCCAGAATAGGTTGACCGCCGTCGGCCGTGTCGCCCTGAGGGTCTTGAATGCAGTGTCAAGGTCGGTCATCAATTCCGGCAGCGCCTTGGCTCTGCTCGCCTGCGCGGCAAGTGCAAGCCCAAAAGCTGCAGTGACGCCTATCGCCGGCGCTCCCCTCACTACAAGCTTTTTGATTGCGTTGGCGACCTCCCTGTAATCCTTGCATCTGACGTGGACCAGCTTGTTTGGAAGCTTTGTCTGGTCGATAAGCACTACAGAGCCATTTTTCCACGAGACCGTGAGCAAGAGATTCAAGTTGCTTCGGCGTGCCAAGCATGTGAAATCTTTTTTCAGACGGTATTAAACCTAACTTGTATATATCGCTACTACCCACCTACCTACCTACCTTCCAATCGAGGCGAACTTGCCGCTGTCGAACTTGGACCTGTCAAGAATGCCTCTGCCGTCGTACACCGGCGCGCCGCCAACGCTTTCATGCGTCAGGCTGCGATACTCCGGGTGGTCTGAAACCAGAATCACAAGGTCGGCGCCCTTGACTGCCTGCAGTAGGCTGGATGTCAGCGTCACGTCCTGCGGCAGGTTCAGGTCGCTCTTTACGCGCGGGTCATGAACGCGGATCTCCTTCACCTTGCGCTTCTTCAGCTCCTCTATAACCCTATACGTGGGCGACAGGCGCGTGTCAGAAACTCCTCCCCTGAAAGCAAGGCCGAGCAGGGCAACGATGGACTGTGAGATGTCTGTGCCGTTGAGCAATCTGACCGCCTGATCGACACAGTACGCCGGCATCGAGTCGTTGACATTTCTTCCAAGCCTTGCAATGTTGCATTCTACTTTCTTGATGTCTGCCGTGTATAGGAAAAAGTGCGGATACACGGGTATGCACGCGCCTCCCACGCCGGCGCCCGGCTTGTGTATGTGGCAGAAGGGCTGTGAGTTTGCCGCCTGCCTTGCCTCCCAAAAGTCGACACCAACGCTCTCGCAGAACTTGGCCATCTCATTTGCAAGTGCAATGTTGACGTCGCGGTAAACACCTTCCAGAAGCTTTTCAGTCTCAGCAATCCTCATGGCGCTCATCTTGATTACGCCTTTCTTGAACACTAGAGAATACAGCTTTTCTCCGATTTCCAGACTCTTTGGGCCGGCGCCGGCAATAACTGCGGGGTAGCTCTCCTCAATGTCCAAGATGGCTCTGCCCTCAAAGATGCGCTCCGGGTTGTATAGCATGAAAAAGTCTTTCTCGACCTTGAGGCCACTTTCCTTTTCTAGGATGGGCAGGATGACATCTTCAGACGTGCCGGGTGGCACGGTGGGATTGAGAGAGACAACGTCACCTTTCTTCATCCCGCGCCCAATGGATGAAGCCACCTGCCTGATTGCGCCAAGGTCCGCAGCAAAGGAATCAGTTAAAAGCACAGGCACACAGATCATCTTGAGGTACGAGTCCTGAGCTGCCTTGACAGGATCGTCGTACAGGTAAAACCGCTTTTCCTTTACGCCTTTTGTAAAAGCTTCATTGACTCCCGGCTCTGGCACGTGGGTCCTGCCTTTCCTTGCATTCTCTAATACCCGGGGAGACTTGTCGACGCCTATTACGTGCGCCCCTGCCCGGAGCCATACTGAAGCAAGCGGCGACCCCACATGACCAAGACCATAAACGGCGATCTTGAATTCGCCGGACTTGATCTTTCTCGCAAGCTCCGAACCATTCTCGTACCTGCCGGTAGAAACTGCCTTGGTCTTGGTGCTCTTCATATCGCATTAACATATATGCCGCTGTTCATATATGAGTTGATCTGCGTTTTTCAAATAACAGGTTAAATTCCCCCGCTGCCAATGCCGGCATGTTGTTGTCTTCCGCTTCGATACCCGCAGCTGTCAGAAAATATGCCAGTGGCATTTCTTATCCAGTTGCTGCGATCGGCTGCCGTGTATCATCAGAGGGCATGTCGCTTGACTGCTGCGAATACGACCTGGCGGTGTTTGCGC
>DAINRX010000115.1:1679-4050 GCA_036741635.1 Nitrososphaera sp. | reverse complement strand
TTTTCAGTCGAGATCCAAGCTTTTCTTTTCCGGCTCTCCATCCTTTTTTGCAAAATCTGCGCGGGACTTTCTCGCAGCCTCGATAGCCCTGTTGCGCCGCGGCTGCAGCACGAGCACGTAGAGCGAGCCGGCCAGGTACACGGCAAGGAGCGCCACCTGCGCCACTATTGTTTCAAGCGTCGGGTGGATGCCTGTCATAGTCGCAAGGTTGATGTCAAGGCGCGGCACAGTGCCTATAAGGTGCGTCGTCTGGATGTAACCGACCTCCTGGAACTCCCTGATTGCGTTGCCCATGAACGCAATCGACATGTACGCGCCGATGCCCATCGTCAGGGCAAAGAGCACGCGCAGCGGGAGCTTTTTGCCCAGCCTGCGCACAACAAACGTTGTCGCCGTTATGACTGCAAGGCCGGCCATCAGGCCCGCGGCGACGTACCACTCCATGTATCTTGCAAATGAGAGCATGGCCTGGTAAAAGAGCACAGTTTCGAAACCTTCGCGGTAGACTGTAAAGAACGACAGCATGACAAAGACCATGACGCTGCCAGTCGTGGTTGCCTTCCACACCTTGGCCTTGACAAACTCGATCCATTTCTTTGTCTCGACCTTGTTCAATATCCAAAAGCTGACCCAGAAGAGCACTGCGACAGCTGACACGCCGGCTATGGCTTCTATCAGCTCCCTGCTTGCGCCAGAGATCTCGATGATAAACTGGGCAATGAACCAAGTCACCGCCGTCGCGGCAAACGCCAGCACTATGCCGTAATAGACATGCTTTTTGAATCGATCGTTTCTTGATGCTTCAAGGTACGTCAGGATGGCGCCGATGATAAGCGCCGACTCGAGGCCTTCGCGGAATATGATGGAAAATGACGTCGAAAACGCTATTGCTGGCGCAACGATGCCGGTGCCCGATACAAGCCTCTCTGACTCATCAAGGCCGCGCCTAATCTCGACGACTTTGCCCTCAACTTCCTCGTACGGGGCGCGCGCCTGAATCAGGTTTCGTACCTCGCCAAACTTGATCTCCATTTCAAGCGTGAAATCCGGGTCTATTGGCCTGAGCGGGATCTCGATGTTTTCATAACTGTCAAGGTATGCCGAGCGCGACGTTAAAAGAGCGCCCTCCACGTTGCCCTCCCTGTAGAGCCTGAGCGTCTCGTCGAGCTTGAGCCTTATCTGGTCGATGTCATTTCTCACTGCAGCCTTGGCAGGGCCTTCAGCCTCGCCCATCTCCCTGCGCTCGCCGGTGTACGTGCCAAAGCCTGCCGCAAGTCCTTCAATGTCGGCAAAGCCCGCAGCAGAGGTGCCCGTATTCTGGCTGAAAGATGGATCGTTCTTCAGCAGCTCCTGCGCCTCATCCAGCTTGACAAAGATGCCGTTGACGAATTCCTCGATTTCTGCTGGCGATTCTCTCGCCTTTATCATTGCCCTAAGCTCTTCGCGCATCTCGATCTCGATGTCAAGCATCAGGTCTGGGTTGTGCTTTTCTATGGGCGCTTCAAGGTGCTCGTAGTTGTCAAGGTAAGCGGAAATTGCGTGCTGATCGGCCTTGTCGTAGTTGCCGGCCTTGACCTCGTCTACCACCTTCCCCAGCAGCGTCCTAATTGTGGAAAAGTACTGGTCGTGCTCGCTTGCGCTGCCGCTCCCGGAGCTCAGCGACAGGTCTTCTGCAAGGTCGCGCTCTATGGCTGTAGCAAGGCGAGCAATCGATTCATTGCCTGCCTTTTGCTCGATTGCGGCCTTTAGTTCGGCAAAGAAGGACTTGATCTCTGCGTCGCGCGGCCCGTCGACAGAGCTGGCTATCATCGTCTGGTATTTTGATTCGGCGACATCCACAAGACCCATAGCGTTCTCATGATCCACTGGGCTGGAGCCGCCATTAGATAACTGGTACGACTGGACGGCATCCCTCAGCAGGAACACCACAGTCTGCGAAACCATCCCCTTGTCCGAAGCGTGCGGTTCCAGCTTGGCCAGAATGCCGTCGATAACGCCAGTGATCGTAACGATCTCTTGCTTTAGTGCGTCGGTTGGCTGGTCGCCGGCCCTTATCTTGAGCGGCAGGTCGGTCAGGAGCGCCTCAAACTGTGTTGCCGACTGGTCGTCGACCTGTTTTAGCCAGCTCTTTATTGTTGGAAAGGTCGCCGTGTGCGGGATAAACGCATGGGCAAAAGCCATTTCGCTGTCGCCGGCGTGCAGACCCTTTTCAGCCAGTGCAAGTTGCGTCCTTATCCTTTCAAGGTTGACTATGATAATGAGGGCATGGTCGCCGTTTACCTGCTGCGCAAGGGTTGAAACAGGAACGAGAATTAGTAGTGCGATAATCGCGAAAGCGAGCACCGATGATGGTTTTTGCGGGCTGATCATT
>DAINRX010000115.1:0-1579 GCA_036741635.1 Nitrososphaera sp. | reverse complement strand
AGAGTTGCGAGCCGGTACTAGGCGCTTCGTTCCGGCTAGTGCATTTTCCTTTAGCACAAAATCCCCCAATCATTAAATAACTTGCACAAGCGTCCGGCAATGTATGAGAGGCAGGCTACTGATACTCATGCTGACGCTGTTTTCACTTGCGTTCGCATGCGCTGACTGGAGCGACGCAGCTTTTGCTGCCACTGGCTACAGCGCGCGTTCAGGCAATGCCGGCATAATATTTGCCGACGTTTATTCCTCGCTTGCCGGCCTGTCTGAATACAAGTTTGACATCGAAGGTAGCCAGATCTTCCCAAATGAAACTATCAAGAACGACATCGTCAACAGGTACAGGCAATCTGAATACAACATCACCACCTTGGAATATGATATCATGGGCTACCACATCAACGCGTCAGACGTCAAGATAGCAGTAGACCCTTCGAGGGTCGACGATCAAAGAACCAGAATTGATCTGGATATACGCGCAGATCAGGCGACCGTGACTGGAGCCAATGGCCTTGACAGGTCATACGACGGGATTGACTTGGATTCGGTTTATGGCGTCTACGACAGGACGACTGACAAAATAACGGTGCACGTGCCGCTGAGCGAGGCATTGTCATTTCTGTGGTAAAAAGAAGAAAAGGCATTGCAGGCCTGCAATGAGTAGGATGTTTGGCCTGCAATGTGTGCCGCTAGTGCTGGTAAACGGCAATTCTGCAATTGACAAATTGGTAGTTATGGGTATTCCGATTTGTTTCTGACTTGCCTTTTTAGTAGAATGAGATAAAACCCAAATCGAGCCTGAAGTACGAGTTGCCTCCTCCAGTTTCTAGTTTGCTATCATGATTATAAAATGGTTAAGTGCTTTACAGGGTCGGTCATGTCCGATGAATCCAACAACTAGTGATGGATCGCAGAACAGACTTGGCAGATCTGTGCTTGTAATTGCTACAGGAGTAGTGCTCCTTGGCGCAATGCCACTGCTTCTGGTCACGAATGGTGGCCAGCCTGCCTTTGCGCAGCAGGGCAACCAGACAACAGCAGGCAATGCAACGACCACTGGAGCAGCTGCTCCAATTGACACATTCATGGCAAGAGGCTTCATAATAGGAATTCTGCCTGAAAGCGGCGGAGGGCAACAGAATACTACCACAGCAGGAGGAGCAAATACGAGCAGCTCGGCCAGCGGCAGTAACATGACAGGAACTGCGTCTGCACAGCCAGAGCGGTACGTCGTGGCAGGAAAGTGGAGAACGAACGTACAAGGCGGAAACGTCACGGACTTTGCGGCCGGCGTCGTCATGGTCAAGCCTGACGGCTCGGGATACCACACGCACAACTTTACCAAGTTCTTTAGCGGCAACAGCACGGCACAGTTAGTCAAGGACCAGCCGATGACGATAAGGGGAACTATGGATGTTATGACAAATGGCACAATGAGTTGGGCTGGAGTGGACACTACAGTAACTCTCACAGGCAAGAAGACGGTTTTCACTATGGAACTGGCACCTGAGGACATCGGCAACCACTTCCCCGGGCCACTCTACGGCATCGTAACGGCGGCAACTGATGGGCAGGGCAGGCC
>DAINRX010000114.1:0-4052 GCA_036741635.1 Nitrososphaera sp. | reverse complement strand
CCAGGCGTCCGTCCTTGAAATTTTGAAGTTTTTACAAAATATTTCAGCTGAGCCCAGGCTCTTGCAGCCAAACAACTTGATAATCGCGGTAAATGGCGTCGACTCTGCAGCGCTGCAGGGCGAAAGCACCGTCGCAAGGGACGGCGATACTGTTACCATCGTCACGGTGGTTCACGGCGGCACGATAATAACAACAGCTCTTGACGGCAACCAAGTTTTGATAATTGGAGTCCGCAAGGTCGCAGCGGATGCAGGCGAGCTCGTTGACAGGCTGCGCAGCGACAACAAGGGCGTTTCAATACAGGCTGCAAACGCCGATGCTGTCTATGGCACCGATCATGTGCTTGGGGTGCTGCAGATAACGCTCGAGGCAGAAAAGAGAAGGATCATGCTTGCGAACAGGCGGGAGGCAGAGCTTTTGCTGAGGCTTGCCTGCACCGACCAGATCTCGGAGGCAATCAAGAGGGCCGGCCTGAAAAAAGACGCAGCCGGATGCTTTATCGCGTTTTCCCAAGACGGCACGGCTGTGCGCAGATTTGAAGATTACGCTAAGAAAAATTTCGAGCTGGACGACTCTTTACTGCATCCAACAAAACAGAAAAGAGCGCGGCTGTCCGAGTTGCTCAGCATAACTACTGATGATGACAGGTTCAGCGAGAGTCAATTCCTTCAGTACCTTCTGGAAAGGGCAGCCATCTTGGTAAAGTAGCTACTACTACTGCATGCGCTTTTCCACGACCGAGCTGAACATCTGGCCGGGCTTTACAACGGACACACCAGCCTGGCCGCCAAGTATCTGTACGAGTATGACCCAGCTAGGGTTTTCAAGGTTGACCTTCCTGTTGATCTGTCCTGCTATTGCGTTGATTATTTCCATCGAGGCAAGCGAGCTGTGCCTCTTTTCCACAGTTATCCTGAAGGTGTCGCCCTCCTCCATCCTTGAAGCCAGCTCTTTTGCGGCGTCCTTGATGGAGTCAAGGTCAGTGGGCACAACGACCTCTATTGGCAGGACGCGCAGGATGTAGCGCACCTGCCACGGCTCTGAAGACACGAGCTCCTTCAGCCTGCCGACAACCTGAAAAGGATCGAGCGATGTTTGCGCGAGGATTATTCCCTTGATGTCAGTGATCTCGGATTCGGCATCTGAGTCGCCAAACGCCTCAAGCAGGTCATGTATCTCGTCCTGTGCCTCCTCCTCTCTGAACCTGTAGGTCGACACAATAAGGTTGAACCCGCTCATGTTTCAAGCGACCTGTAGATTTCTTCTGCCTTTATCGCCCCTTCCCTCACCACTTTTGGGGTTGCGCCTGCCACATCCACTATGGTGGACTCGACCCCCTTTTCAACGGTGCCTCCGTCCAAAAGTGCGTCAAATCCTGCCAGCTCGGAACCAAGAACCTCCTTCGCGCTCTTCAACGACTTTTGTCCTGACAGGTTTGCGCTTGTTCCGACAAGATACTTGCAGTGCTTCAGCAATAATAGCACGCATCTGTTGGCCGGGACTCTTGCTGCCAAGTTCATGCTCCCGGCAGTGACCATGGGCGATATCCTGTTGTCCGTAATAGGCGCCACGATGGTGAGGGCACCGGGCCAGTATTTCTTGGCAAGCGCCATTCCTGTCCTGCCAAGCGCGATGAGCTTTTCTGCGTCCTGCGCGCTGTACGCAAGCACCGGAAGCGGCTTTTTCTCGTCGCGCCCCTTTATCCTGAATATCCGCTCGACTGCAGCATCATTGTATGGGTCGCAGCCGATGCCATAGATAGTGTCAGTCGGAAAAACGACCACGCCTCCGCGCTTGACAATGGACGCACATTTCTCTGCATCGGAACAGCTGAAAACCTGCATTTTGCTAGCCAAGCCTTACTATTGCGGCGACGTCCTTGGTCGCGGCCTTTTTCAATTCGTCGCGGACTGCCTTTGAAACATGCTCTGGCGCAGTAAGGCTTGAAAAGTCCATCAGCTTGACGCCGTCGAGTATGTGCACCTGCGGCGCAAGTTCGTTCCCGCCGTTTCTGTGCTGTTTTAGAAACGAGTCGACCCTGTCGGCCACTTCCTCTGGCGACCCATTAAATATTGCAGCATTCTGCACGGAGAGCCTGACTCTGCCGTACTTGTCCAGCACCAGCACCGGCTGCTTCCTCGATTTCAGGAACAGCTTTTTCTTGCTCATCTCACACGCAAATATGTGGTAATTCTTCATGTCAAAGACACGCTGCACGCCCTCGTTGATGCCGAACAGCTCACACGCAAGGACGTGAGCCTCCTCCTCGTTTATCTCTTGCGCGTTCGTAGTGCCGATGTCAAGCGACACATTGCCCATGGCAGTCACGCGCAAAAGCGACCGCTCGCTGATAAATTCTGACTGGATAGTGATCGATTCCGGCAGCGCGCCACGGTCTAGCGTCCTTTTTTTCACCTGCTCTGCCAGCACGGTGATGTCTTCTGGTACGGGGTTTGTAACAGTCTTTTCTGCTTCTTCGTGTATCATTGCAGCTGCCACACCGATAGACGAGATCACCTCTGCATGCTCGGCTATCCTGTGCTGCAGCTGCAGCCTGCGCGCTATGAACGGCACCAGCACCGACGCACCTCCGCCGCCCCCAATTAAAATGATGCGCTCCCTCTTTAGCTTGTACTCTTTTATCATCGGCTCGGCAATGTCGAGCACTTTTCTTGCAGAAATTTCAAGGATCGTTGCGGCTGCCTGCTCCATCGTCGTGCCAAGCCTTTCAGCAAGGATAGAGAGCGCCATCTTGGCAGATTCTTGGTTTGCCCGGGCATAGTCGCCTTCAGGCACCATCCCAAGCGCGTTTGCCGCGCATGTGTTTGTTATCGCAAAGCGCCTGCCGCCAGCCGACTCGATTGCGATATAGTCAATTGGGTCGCCTTCCTTTGGTCGGAACGTGATTATCTGGCCGCCTTCCAGCTCTTCCGACGAGACAAAGCATGAGTATGGAAGGCCGGCGATGTGAGCAGACCTCGGGCCGACGTCGGTTATCTTTCTTCCAGACCAGCGCACGAGCGACCCACCTGCTACGCCGGCGACCCTGACGTCTAACGAGCGGATGCAGGTCGGGTGCTGCATTATCGTGACGTAGCGCACCTCGGGCCTGCCGTCCTTTATGACGCAGACGTTCGTGGACGTGCCTCCCACTTCAATGAACACGCCGTCTATCACACGCAGGTGCAGGAGCGCGCCTGCAACGCTTGCCGCCGGCCCGGACAGCACTGTGATGATGGGCTTGCTTCGAAAAGTGCTCATGTCGGTGACGCCGCCGTCGCCCTTCATTATGAGCACTGGCGCGGCAATGCTTTCGTTGCGAACAGCCGACTCGACAAACCTTGCTGTGGCGGTTGCCTTGGGCAGAATGCCCGCATTGATAGCCGCTGTAAGTGTCCTTATCTCCAATCCATAAATGCCGGTCAGCTCATGGCCTGCTGTGGCCGGTATGTCTGCTTTTTGCATCACGAACTGCTCGTTGCTTGGGTCGTCGACCCCGTACGCCTCGCTCACAACGACGACCTCTGCGCCCTCTGACTTGAGCCCCGCTATCGCCTCTTGCACTTCCCTGTCGTCAAGGTACTTTGAAGTGTCCAGGAACCTGTAGCAGGTGTGCAGGTACTTGTTTGGTGCCAGCTCGACGTCCTTGACATTTGTGCGCTTGATCACGTTTGATTTTTCAAGCCCTACTCCCATCCCTATTATGCCTACCTTTGCAGTGTCGCCTTCGAGTAGCGCGTTCACGGCCTGGGTCGTGCTATGCGATATCAGCTCGATTTCAGGATTCTGGATCTCGTATTTCTGCATCAGCGACTTCAGCGCCTGAACTATGCCTGTAGAGACGCCCTCAATGGAAGAGTGGGTCGTAGGGACGGTGACCTTGCCAATTATTCTGCCCCGGAGCATGTCGATTGCGACGGCCTTGGTGAACGTGCCGCCCACGTCGATGCCAACCCTTATTCTTCTCTGCTGCATTTTCCAAAACCGTTAGGCAAGCCTAACAGTGCGGAGAATGTAATTTAAACCATGTTCTTAGTGGTTCTGTCAAGTT
>DAINRX010000113.1:1888-4139 GCA_036741635.1 Nitrososphaera sp. | reverse complement strand
GTGTACTCTAATGGCAAGATAGCAGGTCAGCTAGAGCTTGAAAAAAAGTCCGGCATGTGGGCGGCCAAATCGGAAGCGTTTGTCTGATGGTGATGATGATGATTATTATTATTATTATCATTTGTTTTTGAAGTATATCCTCTTCATTTCTTGCACCCATAGGTCTTTTTTCTCGTATATCCGCTTGTGTTTCCTCGGCTTGCAGACAGACAGCGCGTAGGAGCAGAGTAGCGGGAAATACACCGACGAATCGCCGTACACGATGACGTTGCCCCTGTGGGACGTCTTTATCTTGCCCCAACTCTTGCCTTCCTGCAGTGTTGCGCCAGAGAGGCCGCCAGTGTCAGGGCGTGCGTCTGTCATCTGGATTAGGTAGTCCTGCCCGCTCTCCTTTATCTTCAAGATTTGATACAGTGTTGGGCCGGTCTGCTGGAAAAAGTTCTTGGGGACCCCGCCTCCAAGCTCGAGGCCGCCGGAGCGCTCGCTCTTCCACAGTATCGCGGCTGACTCGGCGATGTCCAGTATGACGTTAGGGAAAACGCCCTTGCCTTCGAGCAGCAGTGGCAGCATGTTGAGGCCAATCGACGAGTCGCCTATCGCCGGCATGTAGACCGGCACTTTATGTTCAAAAGCCTTGACAAGGAACGACTTGTCAGGGTTCTTGGCGTTCTCCTTGGCAGCCTTGCCAAGCGCGTAGGCAATGTCGGCGGTGGACGCGTTCTGCGGGATGATGCCTTTTGCGCGCTTGATTTCCTTTTGCACGATAATGTCCTGCGCCTGCAGCGTTCCCATCTCCTTTATGTAAACGTCATAAATCCTCACTATCTGCTTTGAATACAGGACGTCGTCATCCACGTCAAAATGCCCCTGCCTGACGGGAAGGTCGTACGCAAAGTGCAGGTCGTGGTAGACGTTGGCCCCTGTTGCCACTACCCAGTCGATAAAGCCGGCCTCTATCATCGCAGAAATGGTCCGGCCAAGGCCAATAGGCGTCATGGCGCCTGCAAGCGTCAGGCATACTGTCGAGTTGGTGTCTATCATGTCCTGCAGGATCTCTGCCGCTTCGGCCAGCCGCCGGGCGTTGTAACCGGTCGAGCCGTAAAATTTTATCAAGTCTGGAACGGTCATGTTTGCCAAAACTTTTGGTGGGTCGATCTTCCTGCCGGTGAATGTATGCCTGCTGTCCACCCTTTTGCTAAAAAGACACTTGCTTTTAAAATATTCACTTCTTTTTCAGGAGCAGGCAGGCGCAGGCGGCGCTGTGGAAGTGCAGAGGGACCTGCGGATCTGCCCTGCCCGCATCGGCCTGGCTGCACTTTACCCATTTCCCGGCATCGTAGCAGTAGAATTCTTTCCTTGACACCGAAAAACGACCAACAAGCTTGGCAAGCGTCTCTCTGTCGTAGACTCGGTGCTCCGGTTTTTTGCTCTTGCCATAAGGCACGGTAATTATCGCGGTACCGCCTTTTTTTAGCACCCGGAAAATTTCCTTCATCGCCTTTGCGTCGCCGCTTTTGTCGCTGACGCCGCGGTCAAAACCAATGTGCTCGATCGTGCTTATCGATATCACTTGGTCAAATGCCCCGTCCCGGAATCCTGCTGATCTGGCGTCCATCATCGCGTCGCAGCCTTGTACCAGATCGATCCCAAGCACTTGCCACCTGCTTCCAAATTCTCTCATTGCTTGTGCAAGAGCGGAACCCGCAGACCCGACATCAAGTATCGCCGCGCTCCTTCGGGACGACATGAGGTTTCTGGCCAAAAAGTCGTACTCGACTAGTCTTTCTGATGTGACGCCTGTGAGAAGGCTGTGGACGTCAAGCCTGACGTGCTTGCCGGCTGCTGACAGCGAATAAACAGGGATGTCTAGACCTGTCCGCTCGTTCTTCCTGTACCTGACAACGTGGATGATTTTCTTTTGCTGCAGCTCTGCGATTGTTTTTATTATTTCAGACATGCTGACTCCACCTGCCTGCCGGAATAGCAAATATTGATCGGCAGGTGTTTTTTTCAAAATTGACATTATGCGATCCTGAAGCCGCTGCAAACATTGCAAGCTAGCGGCTGATCCTTTTTTATCTTTCTTAAATTAACCGTCATAGCTTGCCACGTGCCTGATCGTGAGATTAGCTTACTACACTGTTAGAACGTCAAGAGCTTTTTCGCGGTGTTCACTTTTTCGAAAAGCTCTTTCGGAAAAACATCTGCAAACTGCTCAAAGCTCTGCACGCCGTACTTTGCCCTGTATTCC
>DAINRX010000113.1:0-1788 GCA_036741635.1 Nitrososphaera sp. | reverse complement strand
ACTCATATCTCTACTAAATGAGTTAATAGTCTTTACGCGAGCTTGCCACCGACAGGGGGGACGTACCCCTTCAGGTCCTCTCCCCTGACGATGTCTTCTTCTGGCGGCACATAATCGACTACTCCGTGCCTCTGCTCTCCTGGATACTTCTTTTGTGTGGCCAACGCGACGCCAATAAAGATCGCAAACGATATTGGCGGTGGTATCATTGTGTCCAGACCTACGAGATCTGCAGGGATTGTGAAGAATAACACCAGCCTTAGAATGGTTCCTGCTATGAGCGATGCGACGGCGGCAGGCATGTTGGCCTTCTTCCAGAACAGACCTAGTGTCAAAGGCGCGAGCGCGCCGGCAAACACAATGTCAAACGCGACTATCAGGTAGATGCCAGGCTGCGGCAGCATGTATGCCAGTATGAATGCAGCAACCATCATAGGTATTGTGAATATCCTGGTAGTCATCAGTAGCTTCTTGTCCTCCATGCCCGGTTTCTTTTGCAATCCGCGCAGGATATCGCGCTGTATAAGGTTCCTAGAGATGACGCTAGATATTGCAAGCAGGCCGCCATTTGCAGTAGACATCGACGCGCCGAGCACACCCATCAAGAGCGTAGCCCCGACTGCAAATGGCATGTGGTTCAGTGCAAGCTCCGGATATGAGAGGAAGGGATCAGCAATGTTGGGCAGGAAGAATAACGCCACAATACCTAGCATGCTTGTTGGAATCACTGTGAGCAGCGTAAGGCCGCCGCCCATGGCAGCTCCCCTTTGCGCAGTCTTTGGATCTCTGGCCGCAAACACCCTTTCCATAAAGTCCAGCGCAACAATGTCTCCAAACCCGAGCGCCGCAATGGCTGCCCAGTTCACGTACGCGCCGGCGGCAGGGTCTGTCAGCCCGGACATATCAAGATAGCCCGGCGGTGCGGCTCCAATGATTGTGGCAAAGTCAACGCCGGCGTATCCACCGTAGAAGAACAGGAACGCTGCCCAGAATGCAATGATGGCTAGGTATATCTGGAAAATGTCGGTGTATGCCGAGGAGAACAGACCGCCTGCAAAGGTATAAACCAGCACTACTGCGGCGCCAATGAGCACTGCCCAGAAAAAGTCAATCCCAAGAACAGCTTGCAGGATAAAGCCGGTCGCTGCAAAGTTGCCGGCAACCAGAATCGTAAAGCTAATCATCAGCAGAACGCTGGATATTGCCTCTGGACCCTTGCCAAACCTCCTGTAGTAAAAGTCCGGCAGGGTCAGCATCGACATCTTGTTTAATTTCTTTCCATAGAATGCCGCCGTCAGGAAAAGGCATATTGAAAGCCCAATTGGAATCGCTGCTCCGGCCCAGAAACCGAATGAATAGACCAGCGACGCGTTGCCAAGTGACGAGTTGCCGTCGATCGATTGCGCTGCGAGCATTGTCCCCACGAAGAAGAGAGGAAGGCTTTTTCCTGCGATCATGTACCTCTTGCTGCTCTTTTTGACAAGCCTAGAGGTCAGCGTGCCAACGACGATAGAAAGTACCAGAAAACCGATTATAGCTATGCTGTATTCTATCCCCGCCATAGGCTTTCCATATATATAGTAAATATATAAGCATTGCAGAAGTCATAAATACGCCCAAAGTTCGACTGCCGAACTCATGCGCATATACGCTCGACGCTTGCAGAAGGTAGAAGCAAAAGCTGATGTCCTCCTTTCAGATGTCAGGGGGCTATCTGTTGCCTTCGTGCTTTAGATCCCGGATGAAGTCATAGATCTCGTCGACCGTGACAGGCGCGTCCGGATATCC
>DAINRX010000112.1:3003-4279 GCA_036741635.1 Nitrososphaera sp. | reverse complement strand
CTGTCTCGTTCTGCTGACCTGTACAGCCAGCACGGCGTCAAGCCCCGCATAGTTGCCTGCGTCGACAACAGGGGCTCGGCGGTAGCCCCTGCGGGTCTTGACCTCCAGCGTCTGCTTGAGGCAAAAAAAGCAAAAGGCACGGTGGCCGCCTATGAAAAGATAAGTTCAAAGTTTGACCCGCTGCAGGTCATTGAAAATGTTGACGCGGAGGTAGTGCTCGAGTGCACGCCGACTAACCTGACTACAGGCGAGCCAGGGACTTCGCATGTCATTACGGCAATGAGGGCCGGCAAGCATGTCATTAGCGTGAACAAGGGTCCGCTTGCCCTAGCATTTCCTTCATTGATAGAGCTTGCAAACTACAATGGCGTCATGTTCCGGTTCAGCGGCACTGTTGGAGGCGGAACTCCAATCCTCGAATTTGCAAAGCGCTGCCTCAAAGGCGACAGGATAATTTTCTTCCAAGGCATACTGAACGGCACCACCAATTATATCCTGAGCAGGATGGAAGAAGGCCTAACCTACGCAAGCGCGATGGAAGATGCCAAGCAAAAGGGGTACGCAGAGGCCAACCCGTCGCTTGACACAGACGGCTATGACGCGGCCGCCAAGCTTGTGATAATGGCTAACTGGGTTATGGGCATGAAAGTCACGATGAAAGACGTCAAGCGGACCGGCATCAGCAACGTGACTGCGTCTGACGTGAAAAAGGCAGCCGAGCGCGGCAACGCCATCAAGCTGATAGCGGCGTGCGACAGCAAGCGCCTTGACGTGGCGCCAACAGAGGTTGCGAAGAAGGACCCGATATGCGTTAACGGCACGCTCAACGCCGTGACGTTCTCTTCTGAACACTCTGGTCAGCAGACCATCATTGGCAGAGGCGCAGGTGGCATGGAAACTGCAAGCGCGGTGCTGCGTGACCTGATAGAGATAAGGGACATGATTTTTGAGCAATAGCTGTACAGGGTTTTTACGCTCTATTATTTTTCTGTAAAACATCTGTATTTTCATATCTGCATTGCTCACCTTGCATGCCAGCGCCGCAATACAAACTCAGCTTGGCCCAAATGCATTGGGACATAAGCAAGCTTTTGGAGTTGGAGCTGACGCAGATTTACTCAAGGAGAGCCACATTGCGTCAGACCGAGCAAGAGATCTGGTAAAGGGGCTTCTCTACCTGAGAGAGCGCCTTTCAGGCGGATAGTTTTTGCAGTCATGTCTCCTGACGCAGTAATGGTTGAGAGAAGGCAGAATTAACCGTTCATGAACTGTCATA
>DAINRX010000112.1:0-2903 GCA_036741635.1 Nitrososphaera sp. | reverse complement strand
AAGTCTCTCACGCTAATGAAATAAATTATATCAGCGCACAAATCATGCCTTGATCAACCTGTGAAAACGCTCATGCTTTCAAAAAGGGAGACCTCGGAGCTTTTGGACAGGCTCGGGTCGGCGTGGCCGCAAGGCACTGTCCCAAAGGTAAAAAGCATCAAGGCTTACGAAGTCGAGGAAGGCAGGCGGCTCCTGATTGCTGACGAAATGGCTGCCGTCCAGATAGGCGATAGCATAATAGTGCCATTCCTTGGCAAGCCAGAAATGCTTCAGCGCTTCCCTTCCGTGACAGTTGACATGGGCGCGGTGAAATTCGTGTGCAACGGCGCCAAGGTGATGAGGCCGGGGATAACAAATTTTGATTCTTTCAAAAAGGGCGACATTATCGTCGTCAAGGACCAGACGCACGGCAAGGTACTCGCTGTAGGGGTTGCGCTTGAAGACAGCGAAGCGGCAAAGGCGATGGCAAAGGGCTACGTGGTCGAGAACCTGCACTACATCAGCGACAAAATGTGGGAAGCCTTCAAGCAGATCTAGGCGTTTCTGAGCGGGATGGTTTCTTCCCTGTGGCCGTTCTTTGTCACGAACAATACGTCGATGCCATCTCCACTTGCCGCGTCGCGCTGAATAGCAGACTTTATAGCGCGGACAGCCAGCTCCTTGGCCTTTTCTTCAGACATGTCGGGCTTGTATTCGGCGTCCATGATGCCAAGCGCCATCTCTGCGCCTGTCCCAACTGCAGCATAGTCGTCTGGAAGCACCGAGCCCAGCGGATCCAGAGTATAGATCTCGGGCTTGGCATCGATTCCGCCTACAATGACCTGCGTCAAAAGTGGAAAGTACCTGCGCTCAAACATAATGACTGACATCAGCTTTGCGACAGAGTTCGGAGGGACGCTGCGCCTTGTCTCAAGCCGGCGGATCTTGGAAAGAGCCTCAACCTGCCTAACAAGGATCTGCATGTCGGCCACCATACCGGCGCACGCTGCGCCAACTTGGTCGGTGACAGAGAAAGTCTTTTTGATGTTCTTGTTGACTACAAAGTTGCCAAACGACACCCTCTTTTCTGCGGCAAGGATAACGCCATTATTGTAGGAAATGCCAACTACCGTCGCGCCCGGCATGAATTCAAACGCCATGATATACAACGCGATGTCAGTTAGATTTAGTCGTTTCTATTGGAAAGAAGAAAAGATGGTCAAGCGATGACCTAGCGCTTCATCACGTTGGTGTCGTGTATCCTTATCGCTTCGGCCACGAGCCTGTTCTGGAGCTCCAGCGCTTCCTTGCCCTCGGGGTGCTTTGTCTGAGCCACCGCCTCAGCTACGATGCTGATTACGTGCCTGAGCAAGAACTCGTCCCCTCTTGTCACTTCGGCGCGGTAAGTCGGGTTGGCCTTGTTCACGAACACGATGTTTTCAGTAGTGAAACTATACCGGGAATCGCTTTCGTCTTCGTACGGTATGACCTTGTACCCAATCCTCTTGAGCGCGAACGTCTTTTTCATTATTGGCCTTCTTACCTTCCTTGTCCTGATGATGGTGCCATCAGTTTGCAGCTCGTCCACCACTTCAACCACCTCGCCGGGCTGCTTGCCGCCCGCTGCCTCGCTGACTGCATGCTGTCCCGCATGATCTGCCTTGGCAGCCATGCCGGAGCTCTCTGGAGAGAGTGGCTTGACCTCTTCGTAATCCTGAATCTGGTGGCCTGCGTGTTGGTGCACCTTGTGGTGCTCGTGCTTCTCCTCTTCTTTGGATGAAGCCCTTACAGGCTCTTTTACTTCCACCAGTTCATACCCTTGTACCTCTTCCTGCATCTCGAGTGTGTCCATCATGGCCTGCCCGAGGACCTTATCAATTTCGCGGTATATCTTGGACTCTTCGCGTGTAATCAGAACATCCTCATACTCTGTGAGGCTTGGGATGACCGTGTCGATGACGAAGGTCTTCATGAGTTGGTTGAACTTGACGTATTCGTCGTCTTCGATTATCGCTGACTTGTCTGCAAATCTGGTTGTCAGGCTGTCGCACCTTACAAAGCCTGTCACTCTGTTGAGCTTGGTGTCAAAGCCAAAGTTGCTGCGAGTCACGATGTGGCTTCCGACCATGACGGCGACTCCCCTCTCGTCATCGGAGAGCGGTCTCCTTGCTATCACAATCTCGCCGACGATCCTACCATTATCAAGGTTCACAGGTATCCTATGGCCTTGAATGTCTGGCGCGCGTATTACCTGCGCCCCGTCAAAGTTCCATTCTTTGAACCTGTCGGCTGACTTGATGTGCACTTCAAACATAGGCTGACGCAGGACGGCGAGCTTGCGAATCTCTTTGATGACCCTGAAGAGGTCGACTGCCGACTTGCTGCCAGTCATCAGGAGCTCGGTGCCGTCGCGCTTGAGCGCCGGCTCCTTCAGCTCTTCCAGCTTGGCGTTGCCGGTGAACAGCTTGTCAAGGACGTTCGCGTCTATAGCTATCGACTTTGTAAAGCTGCCGCGCTTTGTCCTTATCTTCATGCTTTCAAACGTGGTCAGGAACGACAGCCTGCCAGTGCCGTATCTGCCTGTCCTTATCCTTTTCAGCTTGGGCGAAATGGACTCGACCTTTTTGTGGGGCGAACCTAAAAGCAGGAACTTGTCGATGCCGTTCTGGTCCATCCCCGCATCGTCCTCGACGGCTATTGAGCCGTTGCTGAGCACTGTGACCAGCACCCTTGTCGCGTCCTCGTCAAAGGCGTTTTCCACGAGTTCCTTAACGATTTCTGTTGGCGATACCCATGTTTTAGTGGCAAATTCCTTGAAAAATGACGGATGAACCTTAAGCTCGGTAGGCATTCTCTCAAGAGCTGATACTTGCCTACCTTTATTTATTACTTGTCAGAGAAAAGTTGACCAGTTTATCAATGCA
>DAINRX010000111.1:3068-4287 GCA_036741635.1 Nitrososphaera sp. | reverse complement strand
GACCCTGTTTATCTCTTTCATGTTCTCTCTCGTGTATTGCATAGACGCCTTGGCCGCTTCCATATTTGCAAACATCACATTGTTCGCTACCTTGCACGTCGCTATGGCATTGTCAGAGAAGCTCCTTGCCATCCTTGCATAAATCTCGGTCATTTTCCTTGGAGATACCCAGTACATACTATATGCATTCTCAACGTATGGAACCCATGAAGACTGCATTGAATTGATTATCTCTTTTTGAGACTCCAGATAGTTTTCGGCGATGTCCCTTGCCGCATTGATGGTCTGCTCTTGGTAGTCATTGAAGGTCGCGGTGCGTACAGAAATGTCTCTTCTCGCTTCTTCCATCGCTCTCCTCGTGTTATCCTTGGCCTCATCAAGAGTTCTGCTCACAATCTCTTGGCTCTCGCGCTGGCGTCCTGCCGTTTCATCCTTTCGTTCCTCCTTTCTTGATGCCATGAAAAAAGCTTGTGACCATACAAGATAACGGTTAACCAAAGAAGTTATGGTACCAAATTCCAGATTGCGTCGAGAAGAAAGATACTAATGCCTTTACGGCATTATAATTCAGAATCGGCAGGTGATTTTATAGCCCGTGTCTGAATTGGTGCAAAAGCTGGTAGGGTTCTGGCATAGGTACGAGAGCCTCAATCTCAAGGTAGCCTTTTTCCTCATTTCGCTCCAGCTGGTGCACCTCTACTGGCTCACGGCAGACGTTGTCGTCCAGCGGATAACCGGTGAGAGCGCGCTTGGGCTGTCACAGAGCGGACCCCTCTTCCTGCTCGTGATAGCCATAGACTACATCGAGATCCCGGCACTGGTTGCCGGCCTGACCTATTACTCCCTGACCATTTACAAGCACCAGAAGGACGCAGTAAAGAACTCGCTTCTGCTTGCGATGCTTGCCGTGCAGGTGTTCCATATATTCTGGCTGACAGACGAAGTGGTGTACGACACGTTCTTTGGCGCATCCAGCGCCGTAGAGATCCCCTATTATGCGGCGTGGATAGCCATCCTCATCGACTACTTGGAGCTGCCAGTCATTGCAGACCTCTTTTACAGGACAATTGTAAAGGGCGAATGGCAAGGGAAATAATAATAATAATAATCCGCATAAATCACTTGTTGAGCAACAGTGTTCAGTGTCAGAGCAAGTGCAACTGCTACTACTATTATTGGCCGCTATTTTGCTGACAGCTACTGCTAGTACTACTATTGC
>DAINRX010000111.1:1335-2968 GCA_036741635.1 Nitrososphaera sp. | reverse complement strand
TGCTAGTACTACTATTGCGTCACACAACGTCTACGGTCAAGCAGGCGGCGACACCAGCGCGCCAAGCGAATCGAACCAAAAGCCCACCGAGGAAAAGCAGGGTGGCGAGTATAGCGGCTTTGAAGAGACAGGCAACCAGACGGATGGAATACCAAACGAAGAGGCCAACCCGACGCCGCAGGCGCCGATAAGCGGGCTTGACGTGCAACAGCAAAACAAGACGACGACTACAGAGACTGCCACGGCCGACGAAAGAAGAGAAGGCCCATTTGGCACTACGATCCTAGTTGGGATGGGTGCGGTTGCAGCAGTGGCAATAGCTGTCGGGGCATGGTACTACAGGAAGAAAAACAATGCTACATAGCAGCGCTTGCGGCCTGGGCAGCTCTTGGCCTGTTGCGATCCTTGAACGCGGGCGCTATCTCTTCAGTGACCAGCCTAAGAAAGCTTTCCCTGTTTGGGCTAGAATTTATGAGCACGACGTCGGTAAAGCCGAGCCTGACAAATTTTTCCAACTTTTTTATCGCCTCATCGGCGCTTGACACGACAAGCGCCATCTTATCCAGCACGTCGTTTCCAACCACCTGCCCGTTCTCCTCTATCTTACGCGGGTTGGGAAAGTGCACCTCAAAGAATGCCTTTATCATGGCGCCCTTCCAGTAACCTATCGACTCGAGCGCCTTTTGCTTGTCCTCGTCGTACGACGCAGGGATGAACACTGCCCTAGTCAAGCTATCAGGGTCCCTGCCAGACTCTTTTGCCCCTTCCCTGAATGCGGGGAGGAGTCTGCCCTTGATTATCTCCGGATCCAGCTCGTTCGTGACAAAGCCGTCTGTCTCCTGCCCTGCTAGCCTTGCAGACTGCGCGCCAAGGCCGGCTACATATATCGGGATCTGCTGCTTTGGCTTGGTATAGAGGTTCGAGTCCTTTACTTGGTAGTATTTGCCTTCAAAAGTTACCCAGTCTTCCGCCCACAGCCTCTTGATAAGCTGAATGGCTTCTCGCATCCTCTCGAACCTTTCCTGATTGGAAGGCCAGCTGTTGCCGGCCGGAACTTCGTTTAGCGACTCGCCCCTCCCGATGCCAAGGAAGACCCTGCCGGGAAACATGTAATCCAGAGTCGCAAACACCTGCGCCACGACTGCAGGGTGGTAGCGCAGTATCGGTGCAGTCACGCCGGTGCCTATTGTTATTTTTTCCGTTCTAGCAAGCGCAGCACCGAGCCAGGGCCAGGCGGCGCCACCTGCTGCGCCTGTGTGCCACCAGGGCATGTAGTGGTCGCTTGACCAGCACCTCTCGATGCCAAGCCGGTCCATCGCAATAACGTCATTTAGAAGGTCGGCAGGGTTGATCTGCTCATGAGAAGCCTGAATGCCAAACCTTACCATGCCGGTTGTGAGCAAAAATGTCTAATATGGGTTGCAGAGGCCGCCAGCCCAAAAAGGCAGGCAAAATTTACTAAAACCCACTTATGCTATGAAAGCGATCGCATGTCATCTCTATGTCGTCATCATCTAATGAGCTCAGGTGCAATGCATGTGGAATTACGTTTACGACTGCGCAGGACAAGGAGCAGCACATGAAGCTAGAGCACGAGGAAAATAAGGGTCCCACCGGCGTCAAGTAGTAGTAG
>DAINRX010000111.1:0-1235 GCA_036741635.1 Nitrososphaera sp. | reverse complement strand
CTGGCGACATACCTGTTGCGTGGGCTGTGCCTACTGCTCCCGCTGCCGTGAGCAAACAGCACTAGCCCGCGCCGGCTGCCGCTCGGCAGGTACAAGTCGCCTTCGAGCACCACAGGGCCAGCAGGGATGCGAACTAACTTGCCATGCGAGGCAGAGGATTCCATCCCGTCCATAACCATCGAGTGGGTGCCTTTTATGCAGCATGTGCAGCCAGCCTCCAAGCAGTCTTTTGCAAAGTCGTGATCGCATGCCTTGCAGGTGCAGACGGTGCCAAGCGAGGTAGCACTTTCGACATCCATTTTTTGCTTCGCCTACTGTTTGCCCGCCTGCTTGATCTTTTCCTTCTGCTCCGTAGTCCCGTAACCGCGCTCCGGGTTGAACGACGTGTTTGTCGCAGGGCCCGCCCCGCCCTTGCTCTCGGGATTCTTTTTCATGCTGTCTTTTTCATCAGAAGACATGATGGTGATTGCTCTACATCGTAATTATCAGTTAAATGGCAAAAGCGGTGTTGCAAACTGTATTATATTTTGTGGGTCAAGTTTATTGAGTATGGTCAAAATAAGAGAATCTCCGCAGAGACCCAGGTACTATTGCGAAAGGTGCGATAGGGATTTTCCAAGCATGCTTGACCTTGAGGAGCACCGCAAAATAGACCACGCAACTACTGTGTCGACTGCCTGATCGCTGCGTCAGAATTATTCTTGCTAATTTTTGACATGTGTGCTGCTTGTGTGATAAGCAGCCCCTTCAAACCGCCGTTTGCGCATTCGCTGTTCAGTGCAGGATAGAAAATATAATGCAAAGTGCGTATGCCTACCAACCCAGTTTTTGAAACTGTATTTTTACCCGGCCATCCATATATTTCATGCACACATACATATGGAGTTTAACGAGGTCGTCCGCAAGAGGAAGATGGTAAGGAGATATCGGCCCGGCCACCTTCCTGATAGGATAATCAGCAAGTTGATCGAGAACGCTAGCAGGGCTCCAAGCGCAGGTCACACGCAGGTTCAGGAATTTGTCATTGTCAAGGACCCGGAGACAAAGAAAAAGCTCAGGCAGGCATCCGTGAACCAGAGCCAGGTCGAGGACGCGCCGGTGCTGATAGTTGTGTGTTCCAATACTTCCCGCTCTGTAGGCAGATATGGCCGGCGCGGAAGGGAATTTTACAGCGTGATTGACGGTGCCTTCTCTTCAATGCTCATTCTGCTCACTGCCGTAAGTGAGGGGATCGG
>DAINRX010000110.1:0-4293 GCA_036741635.1 Nitrososphaera sp. | reverse complement strand
TATTTCTCTATCGGATTCCCTATCATATTGCCCCATTCAGTCCACGAGCCGTCGTAGTTGCGAACGGATGGGTAGCCAAGCAGATATTTGAGCACGAACCAAGTGTGGGATGATCGCTCTCCTATTCTGCAGTAGGCTATTACGTGTTTGTCCGGCGTCACGCCCTTGCCCTCATAAAGCGCGTTGAGCTCGTCTGCGCTCTTGAAGGTGCCGTTTGCGTCATTGACAGCTTGGGCCCAAGGAATGTTCTTTGCGCCGGGGATGTGACCTCCGCGTTGGGCGTGCTCCATCGGGTACTCTGGCGGTGCGGTTATCTCGCCTGTGAATTCCTTGGGCGACCGCACGTCTACAAGCGTCATCGTCTCCATCCTTTCAAGTGCCCTGCGGACGTCTGGCATGTAGGCGCGTACGCCTTCGTCTGGCGGACTTGCGACATACTTGCTTGGCTGAACTTTAGGCTCGTCCTTTGTGTATTCCCTCTTTTCCATTTCCCATTTTTTCCTGCCGCCGTTCATTATCTTGATCTTTTTATGACCATAGTACTGGAAGACCCAGAACGCAAAGGCGCCAAACCAGTTGTTAAAGTCGCCGTACATTATCAGCTCGGTGTCGGGCGTCGCGCCGACCCGGCTCATGAGCGCTTCAAACTGCTGCTTGTTTATTATGTCTCTTCTTACTGGATCGTTGATGTCCCGTTTCCACTGTACAAGGTGGGCGCCAGGAACATGCCCCTGCCTGTATGCATTTTCAGGATCGTAGTCAACTTCCAAAATCCTGATGTTTGCGTTCTTCAAATTGTTTGCAACCCAGTCGGTTTCACATAGAACCTCAGGGTGAGCATAGTTCACCATGAGAGTGGCTACCTCACACTCATACTTAAAATATTTGCCCACGACCAAAGGCATTTAAGAATTGCCTTGCTGCTATAGCAGTGCGGTCAGTCAATTAAATGGCGCCTAAAATCCGCAACGCGGCCATAATGACAAAGATAGGCAGCAGGGAGGCTGAAGCAGACGCTGTCAGGGTTGCCAGGCTGCTCAATGCAAGCAAGGTCAAGGTCTACAGCATACTCCCGCTCAAGATTGACGGCACTGCGTCCGTGACTCAGGAAGAATTGAAAGGAGTCAAGATAGATCTCGTATTTGCGATTGGCGGCGACGGGACGACACTACGCGCCTTTCGCACAATACCGGGCAACATTCCCCTTTTCAGCATAAACAGCGGCGGCCACAGGGGCATACTGTCCGAAGCAGACGCCGATGCGATAGACGAGTCGGTCGACGCCATACTTGCCGGCAAGTACTTTTATGACTCGCGCACAAGGATTCACGCTTCTGTTGGCAAGACTGTTTCTCCTCCGGCGCTTAACGACATACTCGTCACGAGGGTGAGCCTCACAAGAACGCCGCTAATATCAATCAAGCTCATGGGGGACGAGATAAAGCAGAGGATGGACGGCATCGTCATCTCTACTCCCACAGGCTCGACCGGCCACTCGTTTTCAATCGGAGGGCCGGTGCTGCACGAGGGCATGAGCTGCCTTATCCTGAGCCCGATAGCGTCTGTCAACAGGATGCCGCAGCTCGTAATCCCAGTGGAAGAGATCACCATCCAGAGCACTTACGAGTCACACCTCATAGTCGATGGGCAGGAGACTTTCAGGGTCGAGCCTGACCAGCCGATCAGAATATCGCACTATGCCGACGACGCCACGTTCTTGCGCCTCCAGAAAAAGGGAATGAGGCAGCTGGCAAAACTTGGATTCTCGAAACTTGGCTTCTAAGTACGTCCTTGACGCAGGCGCCTTTTACGCCGGCATACCTTTCTTGTCATCAGGCAGTTATTACACCACGCAGGCAGTCTTTGATGAAGTAAAGCACATCAAGGGCTCGCACAGGGCAATAGAGGCGCTGCTCGACTCTGGCAACCTCCAAATCGTCAACCCTGACCAAAGCCACATAAAAGAAGTAGCTGCTACAGCAAAAAAGACCGGCGATATTGCAAGGCTTTCGCCTGCCGACCTGTCGATAATCGCGCTTGCATTGCATCTGAAGGCGACGCTAATGACAGACGACTATGCAGCTGCAAACGTCGCGACAGTCATGGAGATTCCAGTAAGATCGATGTCTGCCAAGGGGATAAAGGAAGTCAGAAAATGGATAACCTACTGCAGCGCCTGCGGCAAGACGTTTGGCCCTGACGCAAAAGAATGCCCGCTGTGCGGCAACAGGTTGAAAAGAAAATACAGGAAAAAGAAAGTTACTTGAGCGAGTTTCTCTGCTGCGCCCAGTCGATTATCGAGCCGTCATATGGCCGCGCCTTTTCATATCCTGCTTTCGTGAACTGCATGTACTTGTACGATGCCCTCGTGCCTGAATGGCAATAGCATATTATTTCTTTGTCTGGCGTGATGCCCTTGCTTTCAAGCTCTTTCTTCAGGTCTTCTTCGCTTGCAAAGAGGCTGCCGTTTGCGCCCACGCCTGCCTTCCAGTCATGCAGCACAGAGTTTGGCACCCCTGTTTGCATGCATGTGCTCCATCGGCGTCCTTGCGTCCACCACTACAAACGACGGGTCGTCCATCCTTGCCTTTATGATCTCGGCGTCTACCCTGATGTCATTGCGCGGCTTTGACTTGAACTGTGCCGGCGTTATTTGCGGTATGCCGCGTGTGACTGGCAGCCCCGCGTTGCGCCACGCCTGAAATCCAATGTCAAGCATCTTGACGTCAGTGTGGCCGTGGTAGATTATGCTACGTGCTATCCTAGCAGACGATGGGTCGTCCTGCTCACCATAAACTATTACCTTTTTGGAGTCGTCTATGCCGAGGCCGCCAAAGACCTTTTCAGCAGCAGCGCTCTCAATGACAAGGTTGGCGCCGTTGTCTCCTAGCATTATCACCATTTCAATGCCAAGCGGCCGGGCGTTCTTGATATGTCCAAACCTGTAGGGCATGCTGCCCCGCGCGTCAATTATAATCAGATCAGAATTGTAAAGGTTTGCTGCAAGCCACTTGCTGTCAACTGTAATAACTGCCATGGCAGACTTGTAGATTTGATGTTGTTGTTTTATATTTCTTCATTATCATTTTCGCCAAAGAGAGTCCTCTGCGTTATCTGCTTGCTGCCGTTGGCAGAATCCAGAATCTTGCGCACCCGCTCTGCCCTTGCAAGCCCAAAGCCCGGGATAGTTGCAAGCTCGGCAGCCGAGGCGTTGAGAGCTTTCTTGGGCGTATGGAACTTTTCCAACATCCTTGCGGCAAGCTTGTCGCCAATGCCGGGCACCGACGACAGCACTGAAAGCTGTTGTATGTAGACGGGGTTTTCCTTTTTGATCTTTCTTAAGAGTGGGCCGGTTGCCTTGCCTTCCCGCAGGCTCTTGTTTACGAGCGTGACCAAGAATTGTGCAGTCTGCTCTGCCGATGGCGTGTGAATTACAGGAATTCGGAACTCCATTGCGATAGTGGCAAGCGCATCGTAGGCAAGCGGCATCCTTTCTGCAAGCCGCTTGATGTCCTTTTCTTCCATCACGTCTTCAGGTATTTCTGCCAGCTCGGCAATGTTGCCCTGCACCACCAGCAGCGGCTTTGGATAGTGTTTCACCAAGTCAGAGCACTGCACAAAAAGCCGGCCGTCGTAGATTGAGCCGACAAGGTCGCGCACAGTTTTTCGCTCCACCGCGGTTTCAGGCGAAACAATATAATCGCCCACCTTCAGCTGCGCGAAGTCAATCACGGCGCCTGCCTTTTTCAGCAGGCTAGGGATGCTGCTGTTCCTTTCTCTCTCGTCAACGACTATCCTAGTGGCAGGCACAAAAAAGTCTGGATCTGCCTAACCTATAATTTTTTATTCGGCTCTTGGCTTTGACGACGGACCTGCAGATGCGCCACCCGTGCTGCCGCCACTCTGCATGCCGCGTATCATTTCATTTATCTTGTTCTCGACTTCCTTCAAGTTCTCCTTTACTCTTGCCTCTTGCTTGCCAAGCACCATCACCCTGGTATTAGACAGCTCTTTCTTTTCTTCCAGCTCTTTTACGACCTCTTCCTTCTTTGCCTTGATAAGGACAGAGCCTGCGTTCTTGTACACCGCGTCGTCAGCGCCTGCTTTCTTTAATTCTTCAAGGGCCCTGTCGGTTTCTACCATTTCAACCTCCAGCTGCTGCTTTTGCATCATGATTGCCTGCAGGTTCTGCTGGAGCTGCTGTAAGCGCGATACCTGTTCCCTCAGCCACGGCGGAAGTTCCTGTTCACTCATAATTGAGAGCTATTCACAGTGCCAACCTATAAAATCATA
>DAINRX010000109.1:0-4358 GCA_036741635.1 Nitrososphaera sp. | reverse complement strand
GCATGAGCGAAGAAAAGCTCGGATTTGTAGGCAAGCAAGTCAAAGACATCTATGGTACGTTCATCGGAAGAGTAGTAGGAATAATAACAGAGATAGACGGCGAGATCGAGACCGTCGGGGTCGACTGTGGCTCTGGCGGCTTGAAGCAACTGCCGTACGAGCAGCTCGTGATACAGGGCGATTACGTATTCTTTATCCCCAAGTGGAGGCTTGACGCCCAGAGGCTGCTGAGGCAAAAGTCTCTGACGCTCAAGAGGATAAAGGCGCTCCAAGATATTGTCGCTGAAAACGATTCCATGAAGGAGGACGCCGAACTGGTGTACGTAAAGTACGAAAAGAAGCTTCTTGAGCTGGAAGGGGTGGAAAAGCAGGTCAATGATACACTAAATTCGCGTATAGGAGAACTCGATGCAGAGGCCCGGAACATCAAGGCAGTGCTCTTTGATGCAAAACTGCAGTTCAGGAGCAATGAGATGAAGGAAGAGACTTACCAGCAGATAAAAGTGCAGACGGACGAGCTGATAGAGCAAATTAACAACGAAAAGACTGAGATAGGCAACGTGAGGACAAAGCTGGCTGCCCAGACGATAGAAAACATCAGCGCGGCAACGGCGGCTCCTGCAGTCGAAGCGGCGGCAGCGGATCAGGCTGCTCCAAGCGAGCCTGCGGCAGCAGAAGCCGCTCCAGCGCAGCAGCAAGTGAGCGCAACAGGAACAGAGGAAAGGGTTGCCACTGTCTCTGCCGATAGCGGCGAGCAGGCACCTTCAGAGACGAGTTGGCTGAACCAGGTAATCACGAAATAATTTTCTTGCTGCCGAACGCAGGTCCGGCCAATCCGAAATATTTTAAAAAATTCTAGAGGGCCAGGCTTTAGCGTTCCCTGACCGCGGTAGTCTGGAGCAGTTCGCCGATCTCGCTGTGCATCTTTAAAAAATTGAGTCCCTTTGCTGTCGTCTTGTATGTCTGCGTGCCTTCCATGTACTCTAGCAGTCCGTTCTCCATGAGGACAGAAAGGTATTCGCGCAGCTGCGCGTAGCTAAGAAATGCTCTGTACATTATTTTTGTCTTTGTAGCTCCGCCATTTGCTGCCTCTAGGATCATTGCCACTATTTCTGTTCTACTTCTGTATTTCAAACTATGATTACAGTGATTTTTCTTGATTTTTAATATAACGGCAGACTCTTTAATAATAAAATTCTGGGATCAGCCTCAATTTTACGCACAAAAAGGCAGCGGTGGAGAATTGAACAAATGCTTTTAAAGCTTGTTTTGTCTTTCCTTTAATGTTTGTCAAGCCCTTCAAAGCTGTATGAAGAGAGTGGCAAGGTAAAGGTGAGCGTCAGGCCGGGAAGGCGGCTCGAAAAGCTATCAAAAGAAGCTCTGGCGGACTCGGACAAGTTCTGGGCAGGTCAGGCCAGAAACCTGGCGTGGTTCAAAGAGTGGGATAGGGTGCTTGAATGGAACCCACCATTTGCCAGATGGTTCACCGGCGGGCTGCTCAACGCGTCGGTGAATTGCCTTGATAGGCACGTCATCAATTCGGATACCAAGAACAAGGCTGCGATAATCTGGGAGGGTGAAAGCGGTGAGACAAGGACTCTTTCCTATTTTCAGCTGTACAGACAGGTCAACAAATTCGCAAGCGCCCTCAAGAGCCTCGGCGTCAAAAAGGGCGACAGGGCCACGATATACATGCCGATGGTGCCGGAGCTGCCTGTGGCTATGCTTGCCTGCGCAAGGGTGGGTGCCATCCACTCTGTAGTGTTTTCTGGCTTTAGCGCTCAAGCTCTTATCGACAGAGCAAACGACGCGCAGTCCAAAGTTATCATAACTGCTGACGGCGGCATAAGGAAGGGCAGGCTGGTCGAGCTGAAAAAGGTGGTCGACGAGTCGCTTCCTTCGGTGGCATCGGTCGAGCATGTCGTCGTGCTAAAGAGGGCAGGCAATGAGGTCAGAATGGGGACCAAGGACCTGTGGTGGCACGACCTGATGGAAAAAGCTGAAAACTACTGCCCGCCCGAGCCTGTCGAGAGCACACACCCGCTTTACATCCTCTACACGTCTGGGACGACCGGCAAGCCCAAGGGGGTCATGCACGGCACCGGCGGCTACCTCACCCATCTATACGCGACGGCCAAATGGGTCTTTGACTTTACAAGACAGGATGTCTTTTTCTGCACTGCAGACATTGGCTGGGTGACCGGCCATAGCTATATCGTCTACGCGCCACTGATGCATGGGGTCACCGAAATAATGTACGAAGGCGCGCCGGATTTCCCCAAGCCAGACCGTTATTGGGCGATAGTAGAAAAGCATGGCGCCACCATACTGTATACGACGCCAACAGCGCTCCGCATGTACATGAAGTACGGCGACGCAATCCCGAGTTCGTTCGACCTCTCCTCATTAAGGCTGCTTGGCACTGTGGGCGAGCCCATAAACCCGGAAGTGTGGATGTGGTACTTTAAGACGATAGGCAAGGAGGGCTGCCCAATCGTAGACACGTGGTGGCAGACGGAGACTGGCGGCATCATGCTGAGCATGTGCACTGGCATTGAAACCATCCCCATGAAGCCAGGCTCGGCGACATTCCCTGTGCCGGGCGTAGACGTCGCAGTAGTCGACGAAAATGGCAGGCCCGTTCAGCCGGGAACCAAGGGCTATATCGTGGTTCGCAGGCCGTGGCCGGGAATGCTCCTGACGCTCTGGGGCGACGACGAAAAGTATAGGCAGGTGTACTGGAGCAAGTTGGCAAACATCTACTACGCCGGCGACTACGCGCTGGTGGACCCGGACGGCTACCTGTGGCTGCTTGGCAGGGCAGACGACGTGCTCAAGGTGGCAGGCCACCGCCTCGGCACGATGGAGCTTGAAAGCGCGTTTGTCTCGCACAAGGCAATTGCTGAAGCGGCCGTGGCAAGCAAGCCAGATACCACAAAGGGGGAGTCGATAATCGCCTTTCTGGTGCCGAAGGAAGGCTTTTCGCAATCCGACAACCTGCACAAGGAAGTGGTCGCGCACATCAGGAGCACGCTTGGGCCCATTGCAACGCCGGACGAAGTATATTTTGTGAGCAAATTGCCAAAGACACGGAGCGGCAAGATAATGCGCAGGATGCTAAAATCGATAGCATGTGGCGGCAGCATCGGCGACATTACCACGCTAGAAGACGGGGCTGCGATAGAAGAGATCAAGCAGGCGTACGAAGATCTGAAGAAAGTAGTAAAGTCCTAGAACTTCCAGGTGGCCATGTATCGCGGCATTATCTCCAGTACGCACGAACTTGGGCCCATTGCAAGCACGGCTTTTGCAGTCTTGCCTTTTAGGGTGCCCAGATACCTTTTCGCGTTGCGCCTCGTAACTCTAGTTGCGTAGTCTGGGTCATCGACCACCTTTGCGGTTCCCTTGCCCCTAACGCCAAAAGTCGGACCCGGGCTTTCGTCGACAAGAAAGTAGATGTCTGGATTCTTACGAAGTACTCTCGCCTTGGTACCCTGCCTGTCTGTCGCCACATAGAACCTGCCCATGCTGTAATAGTACCACACAGGATGCACCATCGGCTCGCCCTTTTCGTCGACAAACGCTAGCCTCAGAATGTTTGGCCGGGCCAGCAGCTGTACGACTTCTTTTTTGGACAGCGCTCTGGCAGCCTTGTCTGCAAGTATGAGCTTCAACGGGGTAATGCAAGCTTGTCAGCCCTAATTAAGCTAGGCGGATATGACCTTCAGTTTAGAGCCCTTTTCGATGCCGTGCGCATCTATAAAGCCGGACGTTGCTGCCATGACGTAGAGCGCCGGCGAGGTGGGCTTGTATGTGCAGCTAAAGGTGTCAAGCACATTATTACAAGGCGGCGCGTCTTTTATTAGGTAGACGGCGCTGCCGTTCTGGTCGAACCATATTAGGTCAAGGTTGTACTCTACGTTGAGCATCCAGATCTCGTAGAGGTCTGGCTCGTGGTGCTTGAACATGAACGCAGTGTCAAGAGGCAGCCTGTCCTGCCGGAACGTCAGCCACCTCTGCTTCTCTGCGGTGGTCTCGGCTATCTCGACTGTTATCACATTGTTGTCCACTGTGACGGTGCCCTTTGAGAACTCAGTCCTGTTCTCGTCAGCCACCTCTGCCGGGACGAACGTGATCCCGAGCGCCCCCACTGCAACAGCCGCGATTATGACTGGTATCAGGACCGCAGACTTGCGCGCCACAGGCAAACTGCGTGCCAAAAATAATTTGAACTTTATGGAGTGGAGGGGGTGGGATTCGAACCCACGAACCCCTAAGGGACGGGATTACTCATCTCGCCATTATGCATGCATGTCGCGAGAGGAAATGGTGCCGTGCGCATCTGATCTTGAGTCCTG
>DAINRX010000108.1:0-4386 GCA_036741635.1 Nitrososphaera sp. | reverse complement strand
TTCAGCAGAAAGGAATTCCTCACAGTCCTGCAATATCCGGATCACCCTTTTGCAAAACAGCTGGAGCGGCTGGCCACTGCAAGGCAGATCAAAGTTTAATTATCAAGGATCGCTTTAACCCTCATTGATGGGCAGCAGTAATAACGGTCCAGGCAGGCGGCCCCCAATCCTCGGCATCGCGGATCTCATAGACAGCCATGAAGCCATGCCGCCAAGCCTTCTGCTGCTCCTTGCAGGCCCTGCAGGCGCGGGCAAAACCATGTATTGCAGGCAGTTTCTTGTGGACGGCCTGCTTGGCGGCGATTACTGCGTTTATGCAAGCCCGAGCCTTGACGAGCAGCAGTTCAAGGACCTGTTCTCCGGCATCGACAACGACGCAGTCCGGAATCTAACATTCATAAACCCTTACTACTACGCTTCGGCCAAAAAAGGCGCTGAAAAACTGTCGGCCACCTTGGCTGAAATCTCCAGAATAATTGCCAAAGCAAAAAAGCGCAAGGACGGCGGCAGCAGCCATTCTGTCCGCGTCGTCGTTGATTCTGTGACGCACTTGTCGCTCCTGTTTGGTGAAAAGGCAACTACCAAGTTCGTCGCAGAGCTGTCTTTGCTGCTGAAAAAAGCTGGAGCAAAAGCAATTCTAACGCTAAACGCGTCAGAGCAGCATCTTGGCGCGCTGGGCTCGCTTGCCGACGGGATCCTCGAGATGAAGCTTGAAGAAGGCTCTGACGGCGCCCTTGGCAGGAGCATAAGGCTTCTCTCTATCAAGGGAATGCGCCACAGGCCAAGGTGGGTGAGCTTTAGGATCGCTGACGACGGAAGCCTCGTTTTTGGCGATCAATCGGCAGCTGCTGCTGCTGCTGCGATGGCTGACCTGACCTGCACCCTCTGCGGCAAGACTATAATAGGCACTCCTATAATGGACTCGGACCTTGCCTTTGATACCAAAATATGCATGGAAACGTACAGAAAACTGGCAGGCGTTTACGGCTCAAGCATAGCCGAAACCGGCCTCACGACCCAGGTCTTCAACGTGAACTTTTTCTTCATAGACATAGTCGGGCTGTCCGACCCCTCGTTGTCCGTAAAGAAGCAGATGCAGAAAATCGAGGTCCTCAACAGGCTCATAGCCTCCTGTGACGCCTTCAAGGGCTCCAAGGAAAAAAAGATCATTTTGCCGACAGGCGATGGCATGGCGATAGGGTTCCTGCTGAACCAGGAGCTGCCGCTGGAGCTCAGCATACAGCTCCATAGAAAGCTCCACGTGCATAACAGGGCCAAGCCTGCAGAAGACGCCATAGGAGTGCGGATCGGCCTTGGGTCCGGCCCAGTGTTCATTGTCAGTGACATTAACAACAACCAGAACGTTTGGGGCCCGGGCATCGTGCTGGCGCGCCGCGTCATGGACGCAGGCGACAGTGGCCACATCCTCCTGTCCAGCAGGCTTGCTGAAGAGCTGACCGCGCTCAAGGACGAATACAGGTCGATAATAAAGCCCATCAGCGACGTTTACGAGATCAAGCACGGGCAAAAGATAGGGCTGTACTCGGCATACTCGCACGACTTTGGCAACCCGGAAATGCCGACAAAGGTGCCTCAGGCGCGCCAGCAATAATGTGACTATTCTTCTTTTAGGATCACGCAAAAGTCCGCGCCGTACACGCTTTTGAGCTTCTTTAGCGTGAGCGCGCACTCCTCCTTGTCAAAAGTATACGCAAACCCGTTTATCTCCTGTGTTATACCGCCACCGCTTCCGACGGGCTTGCCGCAAAGTGCACAGACATCTTTTCTAATTGTTTCCATGTCACGTTATCGTCGTGTGTGCCACTACTCATATGGCAGGCGGTTATACTTAATTCTTCTATTGTCTTGAGACGCCTTTCTCGAAATTGCCGACAGCGTCCATCAGCGCCCGCCGCCTGCTCTCCTCTGTGACAACCGCGCGTATGTCCTCGATGAGCATCCTTGCCACGTCGAGTTTCTTGCGCAGGCCGGAGACAATGTTGTCATAGACTGCAAACGGGTATATCGCATTATAGATCTCTTCCATTGTTGCGAACAATTTTTCGGCGTGCCTTTCATTGCCTGACCGCATCCTGTCATATACAAGGCGCTTAATCTCGCCGACGCAGTCAAGGAGGCCGGTGAGGTACGACTCGCCTGTGACTTGCAGGTCCTTCATCGCTGGCAGCGGTGCGCTTTCCATTACTGCCCGGAGCGCGTACGCCTCCACAAGCTCCTGCTCTGCCACTGCGATGTATCGATATAGATCCTGCCTGGCGTATTTGCGAAACTCTTCAAGCATCACCCTTGCCTGATCCATCTTGCTCCTTGCGTCATCCAGCTGGCCGTGGTGCAGCGCAACGATTGATTTGCTGCAAAGCATCACCACATCGCGCGTCCCCTTGATCAGTTTTTCGCGCCGCTCCTGCACGTCCTTGAGGCTTTTGTCTATCTCTTCAAGCGAGCCTTGTATGCTGCTCATATACAGTTACCGTAGTAGGTGGTTTTCAATAAAAAGACTTGCCTCGAGAAACTTTAAAGGCACGGAGCGTTGAAGGCTAGCTGCTTGGGAAACATTCGCCGCAGCAGAGGCTACAACTATGAACATGCACTTGTCCAGAAGCTAAAGAGCAGTGGGTTGTGGCACGCCCGGCGGCTTGGCGGCTCGTCGACCGGCCTTCCAGATATTGTGGCAGTCAACAACGACGACGGCGTATTGCTCACCATTGAAGCCAAGTCCGGCGCAAGCGACATTCTGTACGTGCCACAGGATCAGATAGAGCGCTGCCTGGTCATCCGCAACATGTTTGGTATATACCCTAAGCGGCACATCATACTGGCGTTCAAGTTCATGGGCAAGAAAAGGTTCAGGCGCAAGAACGAGACGGTGTACGAGAGCCGCAAACTCCTCGAATACTACAAGGTTGCAGACGCACTCTCAAGCATGAAGGTCTTGCCTATAATAATCAAGTGCACGTACGACGGCAGGACATATGCAATATACAAGACCAAGACTGTGCCGCTTGACCTGCCTGAATATCTTATGCCCTTCCAAAAATCTGCCGTGCAGGTCAGCATTCCACAAGAGACAATGTAGAAAACCCCCGCGGCATTATTTTGCCTGCAGATGAAAAAGGCAGTAACGCTTGAATTTTCAGAGCTTGGTCAAAAGGTACCGATAGAGCTTGACGACTCCCATTCTCCCAAGACCGTCAGGGCGATAATCGACAAACTGCCAATTAGGACGACTATCAACAGGTGGGGCGACGAATTGTACACTGACGAGACTCCCGTCAAGGTCGGCGAGGAAAATGCCAAGTCGGCTGTCAGCCTGATGGATGTGGCGTACTGGCCGGAAGGCAGTGCGCTGTGCTTTTTCTACGGCCCGACGCCCATTAGTAGCAAGAAGCAGGGGCAGATCCTGCCTTACTCGCCTGTCAACGTCATAGGCAGGATAATAATGACGTCAAAGCCGAAGCCGGCAAATGTTCAGGCATTTTTAAAATCCGTTGAAGAAGCGCATGTGAGCAAGAAAGTGCCAGTGGTGCTGCGCTAGCAATACCGAGCCGCCCAGCTCTCGCCTGCAAATTCGCTGTCGTCGCAATAGCTTGAGTAAATGACCGCGTGCCCTGCGCGCAGTAGCTCTTCGTTTAGGTTCTTGCCGTCGCAGTAGACCTTTGCCAGCATCCTGCCGTAGCTTCCGCCAGTCTGTCCGTCGTCCTGGTCAACTAGCGCTTCAGCGCCTACAGGGCACAGCAATGTGGTAAAGTCGGTTGCTTCGGAGTATCCGGCTTCGCCTCTCTCTGGCGTGTCGACTAGGGTCAGCCTTACTGTGACTTCGCCTACCCGTATAGTGTCACCGTCTATTACCCGGGTCACAGTCCCAGTAAGGCATGATGCCGACCCCATGCAGCCTGCGGCGCCTTGCCCTCGGACTTTGATATCGGACCTTTCCACTGCAAGTGTCAGCGGCGCCGGCGCCTCGAGGCTTGACCAGACAAACGCCTTAGCCGTGTATGCCCCTTCCCTTTCCGGCTGCCAGCTGACGCGCAGCGTCTCACCGTCATTATTGCCAAGCATCCCCGTTACCCACGACAGAAATATGACGTAGCCGTTTTCGTCTAGCACCTGAACGATGTAAACAAAAGCCTGCTCCGCCTGATCGTTATTTTGCAAATTTGACTGGATAGTTACCGTGTCGCCTGCTGCAACATTCTGGACTGGCTCGCCTTTTTCATCTACCACGGCAAGCCCGGACACGCTCACGACAGCAAAGGCTGATGGCAATGCTACAGACAGCAGAATTGCAGTCAGAGCAAGCGCCATCCACTGTTGCATTTATCGCAGCTCTATGATCCGCCTTTGCAATATTAGACTATCGTGTCA
>DAINRX010000107.1:0-4398 GCA_036741635.1 Nitrososphaera sp. | reverse complement strand
CTAAAGACTTTCATGGTACATTCCACGAATGTACCAGTCTTCTTTAATCTTTTGACATTGTTGGATGGACAGATGCCAGAAAGGTTATTATCAAATCTAAAGTTACTGGTAGTTGCTGCCGGCATCACAGCAATCGTAGGCATTGTAGCGTACAACAACAGTTCCGTCTTTGCGAGCCACAGCTTTGAGCTGGGCACTGCGGGAGGCGCTGTGCCTGATAATACGCACATTCGCCTTGACGGGCTGACGCTACCGCCCGGCGGCGTGCTACCAGTTTATGATGCAAGCCCTAACTTTGTGGCAGGACACTTTCTGCTTAGGGCTCCATGTGACGAAGACCACGTTCCCACAATAACCGCAATAGCAGGACACATTGACGAAAGCGAGCACGGCACGCACGTCGACAAGGTGCCGCTGTACTACATCGCGCACGCGTCAGGCCCCGACAGCTGCGTGTGGCACGCGCATGTGCCAGACCCGCTCAACGGCGGCGCGCCGAGGGTGACTGACATTGCCCTTGTCAACCTGTCAGGCGAACCGGTGAGCTTTAATCCCGGCGACGCAGTCGACATCAACGTCCAGCGCGTCCTTGGAAGCATTTCAGACGCCCCATATGACGAGATGCAGCTCCCGGCCAATGTCACGCATGGAAACCCGATCTTTGACCTCAATGACGACAACCCGGACAACGACGGCCTCGGGTTTCTGCACCATGAGGAGGAGGATGAGGAATGATGAGAAAGGCTAGCTACTACAACATGATTGCCCTGGCGGCAGTTGCAGCCACGATGGTTGCGGCATCGTTCACGGGCTTGGCGTACGGGCACGCGGACATGACCATCACTCCGACCGAGGGGAATGCCAACGCGATATCAGTGGTCATAGGCCATACCAACGAGCCGACCTATGGAGCACTTGCAGGCATACATGACGGCAAGCACAATGTCGAAGTGTTCTTGGAAGATGCGGCAACTGCACTTCCGCTTTCAGGCGCGAACTTGACTGTGGACAAGTACTACTTTAGAGACATCAGGTCGTTTGAAATAGCCGACTCGCCGGAGAACGCAGACGTGGTAGAAAGGAATGTCACCTTGAGCCCGGTGTTTGGCGATGCCGGTCACTACATGGCTAGGCAGGTGATGCAGCCCGGCATATACGGCTACAGGCTGTACGGGACAATCGACTACTTTGGCATGGCAGAGGTGCCGATAGACACGACTGTGTTCTGCAGGGCAGCAGACTCGGAAGGTGGGGCTGCCGGCAACACCAGCAAGTTCAACAGCGAAGGCTGGGAAGAAGGGTACGGCTGCACTGAAAGGATAGAAGATATCTACTTCCCCGACACAAGGGCGAGGACGACTGGCACTGCGGCAGAGCTTGACGGAGGCGAGGACGGCTACTACATGCTCCAGACGCTGGCGGCAGGCATCCCCGCAGCGGGTGTCGTTGCGCTCCTTGGAGTGAGGAAGTTCAGGCGCAAGGATGGGCAGTAGGCGGCCGGAGCCCCTCTTCTCTTCTCTTTTTTGTTCTGGGGTTGTACCAATTCGTTTATTAGCTGTACACGACCTTAAATACCCCTGGATGCAACGAGGCAGGAGTGAGCCTGTACAGGAATCTATCAGCAAGCCAATACTGCTGGCCCTTATCACCGCGCTTGTCATAGGCGTTGTTGCGCCGCTTGTCATGCCCCATCTCGCTCATCCTTCAATGATTTATCACATCATCCTGCACATAGCAAGCCTTACTATAGCAGTTTTCCTCAGCATAGTATCCCTCCTTGCGTACAGAAGGAGCACGGGCGCAAGGCTTCTATTCATGACCCTTGGCTTCATGGCCCTGGCGACGGTAGAATTCCTGTACCTGCTGGATGCCACCGGCATGGTAAGCCTGTTTGACATTTCCACCCTCAACATCGAGCTTCCACACGTCATACTCTTGGCGATGCTTGCCATGTTTGGACTTGGAGTGCTAAAAGTGAACAAGTGATGGAACAAACAACAATTGAAGCAGCGGCAGCGGCAGACATAAAGGGGATACTGCTCCAGCATATCAAGCAGAATCCGGGCATCCGCTACAGGGAGCTTTTGCGGCTGGCCGGACTTGTCAATGGTGTGCTTACCTACCACCTGGCGGCTCTTGAAAAATCAGACGTAATCAAGGTGGACAGGCAGGCAAGGATGACGCGCTATTATCCCGTCAGCGTCTCTGACAAAGAGTCGGCAGTCCTGAAATACGTCAGGCACGAGCCCGTCAGGCAGATAGTGCTGTTTATGCTTGACCACAATCTGTGTACCTTTAACGAAATAGTTGGCCACACTGGCAAGGCGCCGTCGACTGTATCGTCTCACCTCAAGCGCCTGAAGGAGGACGGCGTAATAACGGTCAGGTATGGCGAGCAGTACCAGCTGTACAGGCTTGCAGACAGGGAGCTGGTCGCAGAGGTGCTCTCCAAGTACAGGGCAAGCTTTGCCGACAAGGTTGTCGATAACTATGTCGACCTTATGGAAGAACTATAAGCCGGTACAAGTCAGCAATATATATACCCGTGGTCACTGGCTGCCAATCCTCTTTTGCACTGCTTGTGATAATATTGCTAGCCTCAGGGCTGCTGCTGCTGCCGGCGGCAGCTTTTGCCGACCCGCTCCAGAACGCCTACAGGCAGAGGATAGGCAACTATGACGTTGAAATGACCACAGAGCCCAAGAGCCCTGCGGTAGGCGCCCCGGCCAGCATCCTTGTCAGGATTGCAGGCGTCAACGGCGACGACCTTATTGACATTCCGATAAGGATAGCGCTTGCCAAGCTGGGCGGCGATACGGTGCAAGAGATCGCGAGGACAAACCCGATCGTCGTGCCCTACGGCCACTACACCTACGACTATACATTTTCAGAGCCGGGCAGGTACGTGCTGTACGTCTACCTCAACGACTATGCCTACAGCGGCCAGACCCTGCAGTTCACGTTTTTCGTCAACGTGACGGGTCCGTTCGACTACCTCTACGTCGCAGTGCCTGCGGCACTGGGAGTTGCTGCGGCCGGAGCCGGGGCTGCGTTCTTTATGAAGCGCAAAAAGCGTCAGATGGAGAGCCTGAAATAGCACGTAGGAGAGGCCACCCACCATTCCGCAGCCTTTTTTTCTTGTGCAATGAGAACAAGTTGTTATTACATATCTTCTATCCTTGCAGGCGTCAACGGCATATATGCGGTTGTGCAGATATCAGTAGCGGTTGTTGTGGTTCATTCGCAAAATGTGTACTACGGATAGTTGAAATATGCTTGATGCGGAATTTTTTGCAGATGTTCCGCCTGTCGCTTGCAGCCGCCGTGGCCATCATTGTGGTAATTGCAATGCAGGCAAACTTGGCGTACGGGCACTTTTTCGGGGCCGCCAAAGACGTGGACGGCTACCAAGTAATCTTTGCTCCATCGCCCTCAACCCCGGTGGCCGGCAGCAATTCCACGCTCCTGAATTTCAGCGTCCTCAAGGACGGCGTCAATATTTACAACATTCATTCGGCAGTGGCAATAACTAACAGATCCGGCGCCATAGTCGACCAGATCGCCTACAGGCCCTACGAGTTCAGCGACATCACAATCCCGTACGCATTCGAGCGCCCCGGTGACTATGCCGTTGCACTGCATACCCGGATCGCTGGCGACGAAAAGTACCAGGCGGACGCACTTGTTGCCAGCTTTGACATTTCTGTGGCAGACCCAAACCAGCTGGTGCCCTTTGACGAGCTTATGCTGTTCTATGTCACCCCCGCTGCGGCGGTGATAGTAGGCATTGCCATCTATTTGCACTCCAAGAAAAAGCTTTAGGCAGTTCGATTCTTGTACTATAACGCTAATTAATCACGAATTCTAAAAAATTATTGAAAGAAATTGAGAAAACATACATTTGCATTAGTGTTAGCTGGCCTTGTATCCTTTGGGCTGGTATTTGCTAATAATAACCAGCAGGCGTACGCCCACACATTTTCCGGCGACGAGAGTGCCTCATTTCTTGCGCTTGCTGAATCGATAAGGACAGAACTTCAGCTCGTGCAGAGCAACCTAGCTTCCAACGCGTCAGTTGCGGAGGAGCACGCTGCTCATGCTCACGAGCACCTTGATAATCACACTGTTGGAGAGATTGCCGAGCGAAATGAAAGGCTGGCAAGGGACCTGCCGGCGGCCCTTGAAGACCTGCAACTCTCTTTGGAGAACAGCACAGCAGCAGAGCAGGTAAGCGCTCAAGTGCAGAACATTAACGACCTGCTTGCCGAGACAGTCACTGTGCGCGTTGACAGCGAGCAGCTGAACAATTCTACTGTCTGGGCGCTCGTCATTGCAAACATGGCAGATGGAGTACTAGAGCACTACAAGGCTGCCTATGGGATCGAGACCAACGAAACT
>DAINRX010000106.1:0-4566 GCA_036741635.1 Nitrososphaera sp. | reverse complement strand
TGGATTACAGAATAGCCGTGGAGCTGCAAGGCGAGACGCTGCTTGACCAGCGCTTTCGTTCGTCAGACGGCATCGTGCTGGCAAACCTGGTCCCTGACGAGAGCATCGACGGCTGGGAGATAGCCGGCCGCGAGTCGGCTGCTCTGGACGAGCAGGTGCCGGTGAGCCAGAGCACTCCGGTACAGCTGAGGAGCAGGATGCTGACTGATGGCGGCCTGTACCACATAGCAGTGACAATTGAAAGTAGCAGCACCGGTATACAGGTCGGACAGGACAAGAGATTTGACCTCTACGTCAGCATCGCAAGGTCGTTCAATTTTGAGACAGAGGGCGGACAGGAGATGTCGGTCATAACCTACTATGACGAGGTGACCGATTTCAGCTACGAAAACACCACAATTTCATTTGAGATGCCGTTTACTTGGGATCAGGCCTACGTCGATCAGGTGCCGGTACTTCACATGGAAGTGCGATTCCCAAAATCTATCGAAGAGCTCCAGACCAACAGCTACACTGGGACGCTGAACGGGCAGAATCTTGGGGCAGAGTCGATACAGATAGACGACTATACTTCAGAGCAGGATCGCATTGTGCATTTTGTGATAGCCAACGCAAGGCTGTCGAGGGTCGCCGAATCGGTGGGGGACAACAGCGCCGCCGCGGCGGTGTTTACGCTCAAGCCTGCGGAAAAGCCAAAATTCCCGCTGGATCTGGTGACGTCGCCGGGCGAAAACTACATCTTGCAGCTGTCGTGGGGCCCGGACGTCATAGAGACAGGCGCGCCGGTAACTTTTGTCATGAACATTCAGGACCCGACCACGGGCGACCTGATAAGGCACTCGTCGTTTGATTTTGTGCTGACGCAGGGCGGACAGGAGATCCATAAGCAGCGGCTGACATCTGACCTTGGCACGTATTCGCATCAGTATGCGTTCACCCGGCCCGGAACTGTCACGCTGTCAGCAAGCAACATCAATGGCGAGAACGAGAGCGCGAGGATTGACCTTGCGGTGCTGCAGGGAACCGGCGAGTTGCCGGTGCAGCAGCAGCCGCCGCCTCCAAACCAGCAGCCGTCCGGCTGCCTAATCGCGACTGCTGCGTTTGGGTCAGAGCTGACACCGCAGGTGCAGTACCTGCGCGACTTTCGCGACAACTACATAATGTCGACTGCGTCCGGCTCGGCGTTCATGAACGCTTTCAACTCTGTCTATTACTCTTTCAGCCCGCAGGTAGCAGATTATGAAAGGGAGCAGCCTTGGCTACAGGCTACTGTGAAAGCTGGGCTGTACCCATTGTTTGGAATATTGATGGCGTCAGAGAGCGCATACTCGGCAGTGGAAGGCGAGGCTGGTGCAGTGCTTGCCGGCGCAATTGCAAGCTCCCTAATAGGCGCAGTCTACTTGGCGCCAGCAGCAGGAGCAGCAGCAGCAGTTGCAAGCAGAAGGGGGGTTGACAGCAAAATTCTATTGATCATTGTAGGAGCCGCAGCGGCAATTTTGACGATTGCGCTAGTTTTCATGCCTGCCCTGTTGCCAATAAGTACCTCTGCATTTGTGATTGCAGCTGCCGGGTCATCGGCAATAATGGTGGCAAAGGCGGTGCGATGTGCAGCATGCGGACTGAAACAGCTTCGTAAGCTCTAGGTCACTACTTTGCCCAGCTTGCCCTTCTTGTTTGCTATCTTTACTTCTCTCGCTATCCTTCTTCCCATGCTCATCGGCTCGTCATATAGCAACCCGGAATAAGGCGAGCCGTCAAGGTAGAGGTTCGTCCCAGCCACGATCCTTGCAGAGAACTCGAATGTGGTAAAGCGCCCTTCGCTGTCGTACACTCCTTCGAGGCAAAACGGTCCTGGCATCCCCGGCGGCACAAGGCGCTCTGCAGCGCGCACAAAGCTCTCACCCATCTTGTATACTTCGTCAAGTAATGACTCGCGCAGCACAAGCGGCAGATTCCCAATGACGTTGTACGATGGCTCGACGTCGGTGCCTAGCTGCTCCTTTGCAGGAATCCTGCCTAGGCCGTCGATGTCCGACTCGTACCTGCGGTCGATGCCCAAAAGCTCCAGGCTGCCAGTAACGGGCGAATAAAAGTATTGCAAGTACACGGGGACGCCCCTGATGAACTCCTGTATGTACAAATCGTTTTCGCCTCTAATCGCTTTTTGCTCGATAAGCTGCCTTGCGCCCTCTTCAAAGCTCTCTCGGTTCCAGGCAAGGTAGTAGCCACGCCCGCCGGCGGCTCCGTGCAATTTCACGATGCATAGGCTGCTGATATCGTCCTTTGACCTGACAGCCCGCGGCGTCCGAAGGCCAGCTTCCCGCATTAGCTTTTCCTTGAGCTCCCTGTCTGCCTCCCAACGGAGTATCCACTTGTTGCCAAAAATCGGCGTGTCTATCTTTTCAATGTCACTGCTCTTCATCTGCGATATCAGCGTGCCGTGCGGTATCAGGACGGCGTTTACCTTCTTTAGCCTCTGCTGGCATTTTTCGCCAAGAATTTCGGAGAAGCTGTCAACCTCGATTACCTCGTCGATAAAGCCAAACCGCTTGTAGAGGCCAAGCCTCTTCTTCTCTGAAATAAGGAGCGTGCGAAAGCCCTCGTCCTTTGCGCCTTTGAGCACTTGGAGCGAGCAGTGCGAGCCAAGCGTCGCGATGGTGATGATGACCTTGCCGGCTTTTCTTGCCAAGACGATTGTTGGTTGTTTTGGGGAGGAGGCATTTATAGCTGTCCTAAACCTAGACTAGAATGTGCACAACAGGGTAGCGCACACGGCAGAGCACGCCTTTATAGGTTCATTGCAGCAGCTGCTCGGGCAGACGCTACGCGTAAGAAAGGTCGAGCACAAAGGGGACGCAACTAGTAGCACCGCGTTCATCATCATCTCGCAGCTCGACCTTGACATTGTGCTCAGGGCAGAGTCACAGGTAAACTCGCTCATTGCAGAAGGCAGGAAGGTCACCGCCAAGACGTTTGCGTCGCTTGAAGAGGCAAAAAAACACATACCTAACCTGCGGGCAAACGAGGAGCGGATCTCTGGCGAGGTCAGGGTAGTCGAGATCGAGGGCCACGACGTTGCGGCATGCGCGATGGAGCACGCGGGCAACCTTAAGGAATGCGACTTTTTCCTAGTCACCCGGGTGTCAAAGAGCGGGAGCGAGTACGAAGTTGATTTTGCGGTAGGACAGCAGGCAAAGGAGACGGCAGTTTCGCTGTCTGCAAAGCTTTTGAAGGTGTGCGGCGAGCTGGGCGCAAACATCAATACTGTCGAAAACACTGCAAAAAAGCTAAAGCAGGAATACGAAGGCAACCGAGGGAAGCTTAGGATGCTTAGCAGGGAAAAGCTCGCCGCCATTCAGCCGGAGAGCAATGGCAGGCTAGCGCTTTTCAGGGGCGTCTTTTCCAGCCTTGCAGACGACCAGCTGCAGGAATTTGCCGGCGAAAAGATCGCCGGTGCAAACGACATTGTCGTGCTTGTTGCAAATGTCGGCCTCGAAAATGCAAGCATAGTCTTTGCAAGAAGCGAAAAGCTGACAGAAATAGACTGCAACAAGCTTTTCAAAGAGGCAGCAGGCGCCGACGGCAGGGGAGGCGGCAAGCTGCACTTTGTCACCGGCGTGGTGAAAAAAGAGGCTGCCGGCAGGGTTGTAGACATTATCTCTAAGAAAGTTCTAAGCTAGTTTAGGCATTATTACCAATGAGTCACCACAAATTTTAAATGTTATCAATTATAGCTAGTTTTTGTCACAAAGCATATGACCTCCCCAAGAAAGGCGATAATGGTTGTCGATGACGAGTTGGACGTGGTAAGCTCGGCCAAGCTCGCGCTCAAGGCACATGGGTATCACGCTGACGGCTTTACCGAGCCGGAAAAGGCGCTTGAAGAGTTCAGGAAGAACTATGAAAAGTATTCGCTCATCCTCTGCGATATCAGGATGCCGGGCATGGGCGGCTTTGAATTTGCAAGAAACGTCAGGATGATAAACGCGGACATACCGTTTGTCTTTATGACTGCGTTTGAGATAAACAAGCCCGAGTTTTCGCGGATCTTTCCATCTACTCAAGTAGCCGAGCTTGTTACAAAGCCTATTTCAAACGTGCAGCTGGCCAGCATTGCCAAAAAGTACGCCGGCCGGATCCTGCAGCACTAACTAGCTTCCATCATTGTCCAGAGACTTGCCGACCTCTTTCAGGAACGGCATTATCATGTCAGTGATGACGAGCTCATGATCAGTTTCCCTGTCAAACGACACCATCAGTACCGAGTCGATCTTGCTGCCCTCGTTGTACATCATTATCGTCGCCCGCTTGATCTTTTGGTAAATGGCAAACGCGTAGATAGTTTTCCCCAGCTTGGCTTCAAGCGTCCTCCGTGTGCTCATGCGGATAAGCGACTGCATTATCGACAGCTCAGACTCTTCCTTTGTGAGCAGCGGCTCAAGACCGTCCCTGTATTCTGCCGCAACTATCTTGCCTTCCATCGTGGCTATGCCGGCGAACCTGATGGCCCGGTCAAGCTTCAAGATGCCGACGCACATTTCGCGGTAGTTCAACCCATTCAACCCA
>DAINRX010000105.1:0-4736 GCA_036741635.1 Nitrososphaera sp. | reverse complement strand
TGCTGCTGGATTATCGTGACGATTGCGTCAGAGACCGAGCAGTTCAGGCGCTCCTTTTCCTTCAGGATGTGCCTGTAGGCGTCCAGCGTGATGTAGACAGGTATCGAGCCGGTGCCTTCAAGCAGCGCCTTAACGCGGTAGAGACCGTTTTCCATTCCGCGCTCGGCTATCTTTTTGAGCTTGACCTTGTCCATAAAGCTGCCAAGTGGGCCCATGGGCATGTCGTACTCGACTGTCATGCCGGTCTTGCTCTTCTTCTCGCCCAGCTCCTCGAACTCGACTGTTATCTGCCATGACTTGAACGGGCCTTCAATCATCTTGGCAACTATCTTGCGCATCGGAACATAGTCGATGGTTTCGCAGTCCCATTCCAGCTTTTTGCCATCAAAATCGCCGTTTATCCTAAAGACCGTGCCAACCCCAAAGCCGTTCTTGACCTCTATCGGGATGACGCTCAGGCCCATATTCTCAGGGAACTGGTCTGCCATGTGCTCCGGCCTTGCAAAATAAGTGAACACTTCACTTACCGGAGCATTGATTTCTATGCTCTTGTGAATAACGGTCATCGGGGAAGAAAGCCGGAGAACTGAATTTAAAGGTTTTGAAAAGGTGAAAAGGAAGGGAGCTGTGACCGGCTTACGCCGCCAGCGGGTTGGTGTTCACTATCTCGTCGAGGCACTTGATGATGTCCTGCTTGGTGACAGGTATCGGGTTGTTGTCAAGGTGTCCACGGTCGGGCATGATGACGTCTGCTGCCTGGTCGAGCGGCTGCTTTAGCTTCAGCGGCTCGAACTTGAATTTCTGCGCGATTTCTTTGAAGCGCTTGTAGTAGATAGACTTGTTGAACTTGTGCGCAACAGTGGTGCAGGACGATAGCGCGTAGCCGTGTGGCACGCCTTCGTTGGAAAACACGTAGGACAGCGCGTGCCCGAGGGTGGTTGACGAGTTGCCAAAGCCAATGCCCGAGAGCATGGCGCCGTATGGCAGCAGGTGGTGCTTGTCGTTCACGATGGCGTCGTACAGTATGTCAAATGCCTCCTTGCAAAAGAACTTTGTAAAGGGGTTGCCAAGCTTGCTGTCATAGCCCTCCGATGCCTGAGCAGCCGCGTCGCACGCCGAGTTCCTTAGGATGTTGAATGGAGTGCCGGGCAAAAAGTACGGGTCGACTATGGCGGCGTCGGCCAGGAAAGCCTCGTCCTGCAGGAGCTTTTTCTTGTGGTCAAAGCTAATGACTGCATAGGTGGTCATCTCGGCGCCAGTGCCAAAAGTCGTCGGGATCAGGATCTTGGGAATTCCTGTCATCTTGCCAAGGTACTTGCAGACGTCCATCGAGCTTCCGCCGCCAAGGCCAATGTAGCACGAGATGTTCTCGCCCTCGTACTGCTTCTTTATTGCTTCGACGGTCTCGATGGCCGGGTCTGGCGTCACCTTGTCGTACAGCTCGTAGTTCTTGATCCCTATGTAATCCAACCACTTGTTGTAAATGTCTGGAGTGGTTGTGGTAATAACAAGAGCATTCTTCGGATACGGGAATTCTTTAGCCGCGTTTTCGCCGAACATTATCTTTTCCGGCATCATTACTTTCCAAGCCATGATGTATATGGGTCGCCCTCTAGGTGTTTTATGTTTTACTGGGTCGCCTCAATAATAATAATTGCTATACCTGTTCTTTCAGTTGGCTTGCCAGCCTGTGCTTTTCAAGCCGCATAAGGTAGACGATGCCAATGACTACGAACCCCTCGACTGCCTTGGCAAGAATTCCTGCCACGTCTACGTCTTCCGGCCTATCGTTTGGCGAAAGAGGCGGCGGAAATATTACCGCGTAGGCGTACAGCCCCAGCAAGACTGCCGTGCCTACCAGTCCGAACAGGTTCACTGCCACTGTCTTGCGGTAGTGGTCATGCGGCCTGGTCCTGCCTGTCGTAGAGGCCACGAGTGTGAGCATCGTATAGAGTATGCCGTACGTCACCTGCATGCCTCCAGCAACAATCAGGAATATGCTGTACTCGATGCGGAGCGAGGCGTGGCCAGAGTAAACTGCAAAGTGCACAAGGCCACCAGCTATGGCGGCAAAGGTCACGATGTATCGCACAGTGTCTCCCGGCGCGGCGACGAACTGGCCGCTCTTTTTCCTGCTCCAGTAGGTTAGGCCCAGTACCAATCCGAAAATACCTAGGGGCACAAAGACCGCGCTTGCGATGGTCGAGACGTAGATCGTGCCAAAGCCTTCCGACACTGCAGCATTGAAAATGAGCCGTTCGCAGTTGCAGCTGGCAACGCTGCTAAGCGTGCCCCTTGGCGGATCGATCGCGTTAGTGTTCACCGGCCCGTCTGCGATGCTGAGCACCACCTGGTAGCTGCCGGATTGCGGAAAAGTGTAAAAGACTTCAAAGTCGCCTATATCCTGCTTTGTCCACGGCCAAGCCTGCAGCCGCTCGCCGGTGGACGCGTAGACCTCTGCCATCGTCTCGATATCATAAGTATCGCGCCCGTCTCTGTCCTGCACGCTGAACATGATAGCGATTGGCTGCCCCGGCGCCGCATAGTCCGGCTCAAGCTGCATGTAGACATAGTAGGGACCGACTCCGTCTCCTCTGGCGTTATAATGCGCAAAGTGGTCAAAATGCGCATACGCCGCAGGTACTGCAGCAGCCATCAAAAGCAGCAGAGCCGCCAGCAGGATCAGGGCGTTCATGAGAATAATTCGCGCTCCGCCCGTATATTACTGTGCCTTGGCGGGCAGCGCCTTCTTCTTGCCTTCAAGCCGGAAGGCGTACATCGTAGTCATCAGGACCATCGAAAAGAGCACGATCCCAAGACCAAGGTGGATGGTCACTAGAATAGCATGGAGCCGCTCCACTATTACAGCTGCACCAAGCGTTATCTGGCCAATGACTGCAGCACTGGCGATAATGGCAGCTATCTTCATGCTCTTTGGAGCCTGCCTGGATCTGAGCGTAAAGCCCGTCATGGCGAGGACGAGCAGGCTGGTTGTTGCTGCGACGGACCTGTGGATGTATTCTATGATAAAGTCTTCATGCGGCAGAAGACCCTGCGGGCAGAGCGGCCAGTCGGGGCACGTGAGGCCCTGACCAGATGCGCTTACGTACCCACCCATAAAGATGAGTGTAAAAAGGACGGCAAGAGTGGAAAAAGAGAGGGCTTTTAGCAGCATTTTTGCTACTACTACTCTACTTGGAGCTTGCCTGTCATGTATGGGTGTACCAAGCAGTAATAGTCGTATTGGCCGGCATCGATGTTGGAAGTTTCAAGGCTGAACGTTGCTCCTGGGTCCATTATGCCGCTATCAAACGCGCTGGCTGACTCTGGATCAGTGGGTCCTGTGCCGCTTGTAACTGTGTGGGGAACAGTGTCCTGGTTTACCACATTGACTGCGTCGCCCTTAGTTAAAGTGAGAGGGTCGGGGTCATAGTCTGGACTGCCCTGTACTGACGCGCCTTCAAGTATGTTGAGGGTCGGTCCGCCACCAGCGGCAGCTCCTCCTCCTCCCCCGGTAGTAGCATTTCCTCCTGAAGCGGCGCCACCCCCTTCAGCCGCAGCAGTAATTGTGAGCGCGGCCGTCATATACGGGTGGACAGTGCAGTAGTAGTCTATAGTGTCGCCTTCGCTCACGTCAGTTAATTCAACAGGATCGGAACTTTCGCCGCCGTTAACGATGCTGGTATCAAACAGCGCGGCCGATTCGGGGTCGTCGGGTCCTTTGCCTGATGTTGCAGTGTGCGGCACTGTGTCTTGGTTGTCCCAGACTATTTCGTTGCCAAGCGAGACTTCAGCTGCATCCGGATCGTAATCTGGAGCTCCCTGCGTGGCTGCGCCTTGTAGTATTGCAATAGTCGTCGTGCCAGCTTCAGCGGGCGGCGGCGTCTGCCCCCCATCGGTTGGCGGCGTTGGCTGCTGAATCTGAGTCACCGGCGGCGGGTTGGCAAACATGGCATCAAAGAACGGTATCAATATAGCTGCCCCAATTGCAAGTGTGACCACCACTATGGCAAGTCCCTTGCCCATACGCCTTCCAGAAGTCATGATTATCGGCTCTTTTGCGTGCCCGTGTTCGTCGTGGCTCATCTTTTCGTACTGCCTCCTCCTCTAGTGGTGAGGCTCGCGCCTTGTATAGTCGTAGTACTGCTCGCCTACCTTGAACGGGTCTTCCATATTCGCTGGCTTGCCCCTTATGGCGCTTGCTATCATGTTCCATATGAATATGCCAGCTCCCGCCGCGGTTATCCATGCGCCTACCGTCGATATCTGGTTCAGTATTATGAGGGGCTCTACAGGCACATAGTCGAACACACGCCTTGGCTGGCCGTAGAGGCCGAGTATGTGCTGGGTCAGGAATATTAGCGACACGCCCACGAACATGAGCCAGAACTGAATCAACGCAGCTCTTTCGCTGTACATCCTTCCTGTTATGAGCGGGAAGAGGTAGTACAGGAAGCCGATGAAGCCAAAGGTAACCATGCCCATGACGAACAGGTGGAAGTGGCCTACGACCCAGTAGCTGTCGTGCGTGAGAAAGTCCAGCGGCATGGCAGTGTTGACGATGCCTCCTGCTCCTGCGTAGAAGAACAGGATTATGCCTCCTACTGTAAAGCTCATTGGAGCGGCAAACTTGATCCTTCCGCCCCACATTGTTGCCACCCAGTTAAAGATGTGCATGGCGGACGCCGGAACCGCTGCTAGGGTTCCTACCATAAAAACCGTCTTTTCTGTAAAGC
>DAINRX010000104.1:1379-4864 GCA_036741635.1 Nitrososphaera sp. | reverse complement strand
GTCAGCATCGTGGTGACGACTGCCATCATTGCGGTGATGGCCAGTATTAGCATCACGTTATGGACTTGGCCCAAGGCCTTACCTACCGGAACATCCGCGCTTTGACCATTTTAATGTTAGTATGTCTTTGCAATTGCTGGCTACTACTACTACTATTTTCGCCACGCGACATCCGGGACGCCTTGCCTCTTGTTGGCAACCCGGGCCGCCACGAAAAGCAGATCAGAGAGCCTGTTGAGGTAGATGACAATTGCAGGGTTCACTGCCTGGCTCTTTGAGAGCGCCACGACTGCTGTCTCGGCTCGGCGCGAGATGCCCCTGCACTGGTGAAGAAGAGATGCCTCGACGCTCCCGCCCGGCAGTATGAAAAACGTTATTGGCGCGAGCTCTGCCTCAAACCTGTCGATGACTGGCTCGAGCGCAGCTGCCATTTTCTCGTCTGTTCGCGGGGTCTTGTTTTCACTCTTTGGGTAATCTGGGTCCGCAAGGTCGGAGCCGACCACAAAAAGATCGTTCTGCACCTGCACAAGGACATCCGCCAGATCCGCAGCAAGCTGCCCCTTCTGGCGCAGGAAAGCGGCTGCAAGGCCTACGCTTGAGTTCAGCTCGTCGACTGCGCCATAGGCCACTATTCTCGGGTCGGCCTTGCTCACCCGCTTGCCGCCGATAAGCCCGGTCTCGCCCTTGTCACCGGTCTTGGTGTATATCTTCATGCTTTTACAGAAACTGAGAAGATGATTTAAGAATATAGTTTCTTTCACGGAAAAGGAAACCGCTGTCTTAAAATACCACTAGCGAAATCTAATGGGTGAAAGATGAGGAGGATCGCTGTCGTCGACGACGAAATCGACATCACGACCATGCTGAAGAAAGGTCTCGAGCAGCACGGGTTCTCGGTCGACACATTCAACGACCCGCAGGCGGCGCTTGCAAGCTTTAGGCCCGGCCACTACGATCTCATGATAATCGACATCAGGATGCCCAAGATAAATGGCTTTAACCTGTACAGAGAGCTGAGGAAAAAGGACGCCAAGGTGAGAGTGTGCTTTCTGACTGCATTTGAGATCTACTACGAAGAATTTCGCAAGATGTTCCCGACGATAGACGTAAGGGCGTTTGTGAGAAAGCCTATCAGCACCCAGAGCCTTATCAGGCTGATAAACTCGACTCTCGAGCCCTAGCGGCGCGAAGCTGCGACAACAGGCTAGATGGCTTTAGAGCGCTCCTTGAGGTATTCCACGAGCTTTATTGCGTCTATCTCTTTGAGGCTCTTTCTGTTGGAGGCAATATAGCCCTTGAACAAGTCTATCTCGCCTTCAAGCGACGGGTGCTTTTTCTTCGCCTCCTCGATAATGTGTGCATAGTTGCGGTATGGAAAGTAGATGCCCTTGGCAACCCGGGCAATGGCCATTTTTGCTTGCCTGCTTATGATGCTTTTTTTGTACGCAAGGTAGAGGTTGTAGCGGATGTCTATCATGGCCTCCGACTGCAGGCCATAGCTCCCCTCTTCCGGCGCAAAGGTCACCGCCACCTCGTCGTCAGCGTTTATCCTGCCGCTCCTGTAGAGCTGGAACACCCTGCCTATACCCATCATGCCAAACTTTTCCAGCTCGACTGCTCGCAGCGCCCCAAGGCTTGCTGCCCCAGCCAAAAGCACGCCCTGCTTCCTTGCAAGCTGGTACACCTCAATCGGAGTCGGAGGGTAGTCCTGCAAAAAGACGCCGTCCACCAGGCCCACCATCCTGACTTCAGGGTCTGCCGCCAGCCGCAACAGGTCGCCTTTTTTTGCCGGCGGCCTATAGTCTGCGCCGGCAAATATCCTGCGCGCCCTTTCGTGGCTCAGCGAGGGACCGAGAAATATTATTACCGGCTTGACCATTGCTTCTTAAAACACGCCCTTGCCCGCATGCCCATCACCGACTTTGTTATCTTGAAGGTCTCAAGACCCGGCACTATTGCACGCACCACCGGGATTCCTATTTCCGGATTCGTCAGGTCGACAATGATTACGCGATAGAGCCCGACACTCCTCAATCTTGAAAGGATGAGCTTGATGTCGTCAAGTATGTCTTCGTTAAAGAACGTCTTTACCTGCGAGAACTTTTCCCTCTTTGTAGCCGGCATGAACTGCCAAGCGCGCTTGTCGTCCGTGTTGTTCTCGCCGTACCTTATCTTGCGTAGGTCGTCCCTTGCCCCCTGAATGTTGGCGGCCCTTGTCTGTGAAACCTCGGTTATCGCGCGGAGGAGCGCTATCCTCGCGTCGGGATGCGTGCCATGCCCCTCTGCAAGGTAGCCGTAGTCGTGTGTGACCCACTCGATGCTGCTTGCGTTGAACGTCGGGATGCCGATGTCGGAAGTGATGTCCTTTATTATCAGCGGGATACCTGCTTTTTCGAACTTGCAGACGAGCTTTCTGGCAGGCTCGAACTCGACTTCAGATATGTCGACCTCGAGGAAGACGCCCGGGTCGTCGACGAACCTGTCGGTAGGGATCGGCGGCACCGGGAACCCCGCCAAGTTCAGCGAGTGAACAATGGTGCGCAAAACGTGGAACGGGATAGCGCTTGCGCGCAGCTCCGCAAGGCTCATGGCGTCGCGCTCTATTACTTCGCAGAGCGCGTGGCATATCGCCTCTTCCATTACGTTGCCGGAAGCTAGGCCGTTTGTGTGAAAGTATGCAAACGGGTTGACCGCCGGTGGCGGCGGCGTGTAGCGAAATAGTGCAATCGAGGCAGGAACCATCACCTCCTCGCCACTTGCAAGGTCGTGGCCTGGCAGCCAGTCCATAGGCATGTCGTTTCGATACTCGAATCTTACCGGCTCGACGATTTCGTCAGGGTGCAGCACCTTACGCGTCTTGGACAGCTCGAAGTAGCTTGATCTGACGAATTTTCGTGGCCCGCCTGCTGGCAGCGACGAGTAACGCTCGATGCTCTCCATGAGAGCGCTTGCCATCGCGTGCTCTCGGGTGGGGCCCTTGCCGCTGTACACCCAGATGTAGTCTTCGGTGCCCGGCAGCACTGCAGAGTAGTTAGGTATTCGCAAAACATCCATGTCGGTAATATCGGCAAGCCTAGTGACTCCGATCTTTTTTGATATCGGTGTCACCTTGTCCAGCGTTTCCTGCGCCGGCCTTATCCTGGACGTGCCATTGACTGTCCACTTTTTCCTGCTCTGCAGCTGCAGCACTCTAGTTACAAGCCTCGCACAAGTTCATATCAAGCTTTCTTCTTTGGCGGAAAATCGTGCAGATCAGCATGCTGGCACCTCATGCATGCCCTCAGCTCGGAATCTGTCAGGTAGTTGATGTAAAAGCACTTGGCGCACTGGAGCCTAGTCAGCTTGCCCAGCAATTTCAGCTCGTTGCCGTCCTGTCCCAGGACCTTCCTTGCAACCAAGTTGTCGATTACCGGCCCCATCATTTCCGACAGCTGCTGCAGGTCGGCGTTTCGATAGCGGAGGTAGAGCGTGGCCATCTCGTTTGG
>DAINRX010000104.1:0-1279 GCA_036741635.1 Nitrososphaera sp. | reverse complement strand
AAGAAGAAGAAAGGCCGGCGGCATCACCATGACGCTCAAGGAGCAGACGGCGATGATGTGGTTGCGCGCCACAAGATAACCGGCAAGGAGCTGAGCGAGGCAGAGGAGCTGAGTGCTCGGCTTACCACGCTGGTCGAAATGCTGGACGAAAAAGGCATAATCAACAAGAACGAATACGGCAGGACGGTGGCGATGCGCCTTCACGAGATATCCAAGGCCGGCGCCTTTGAGGAGCTGGATGAAGAGCTGTAGTAGCAAAAATGATCGCGTCTTTGCAGTCCAGCAGGGTTTTCGCGCTGTCAATCCTCGCAGGCCTCATAGCCGGCGGGATTGCTGTCGCGGCCAACGCTGCGCTGGTACAGCCATACACGAATGCAATTGTCGAGCTCTGGATTGACGAGCTGCTGGCAGAGGGCGAGTTTGACGAGGAAGAGTTTGACTTGCAGACGCAGTCGATATACTCGTCGCAGGTGACCGGCTACATCATTAATGGGCTTGCCGCAGGAGCGCTCGTTGGCGGCGTGTACGTCTTTAGTAGTAGCAGTAGTAGTAGTAATAGCAAGCTGCCGACAGCAGCAGCAGCAAGAACAACAATAACAAGCCCGTTCAAGGTCGCAGTCATGATAGCTGGCGCAGCGTGGTTCGTGCTGTACGTAGTGCCGGCGGTAAAGTACCCGCCAAGCCCGGAGGCGCTGCTCGACTCCGAGGCGGCAGGCTCATACTACCCGCTCTATGCAGGATACGTGACGGTTTCTGGGCTGTCGGCACTTGGGATAGCCACAGGGTTCCGCAGGGTAAAGAGGAAGGACAAGGTGTTCGGTATGGCGGCGCTCTACCTTGCGGTGATGGCGGCCGTGTTCTTTGCATTTCCAGACTATCAGGAGGATACACTGCTATTCCCGCAGCCAGTCGTCAACGCATGGAGAGCCTCTATCTCGGCTGCAATGACTGCATTATGGTTTGCCGCCGGGATGATATCTGGTCTGCTGTGGACTTACGGCAGAAAAAGCGCCAAGGCCGTCTGATGCAATATATAATATACATATTCAGTAATGATAAAAGAAAAAGAAGGTGGTGATGTTATTTGTTATATATATATCTCCACCCTTCTATCAGGGACTAGTTGTTACAGTAGTGTTGTTGTTGTTGTTGCTGCTGCCACTTTGCCCCATGGTGCTGTTTGCCGCCGTCGTTGTCATGTTGCCGCCGCGGTGATCCATCATGCCCATGAACTGTTGTATCATCTCCGGCGTCACTATTATGCCGCGGATAGGCGTGT
>DAINRX010000103.1:0-4990 GCA_036741635.1 Nitrososphaera sp. | reverse complement strand
AGAAGAAAAGATGCAATAGATCTGCATCGAATGTTGCGAGGCAAGATTGAAATTGAAAGCAGAATTTCTCCAGAAATGATATTTGAAGAAGGCAAAGGAATTCTTGATCTAATCTATACTCCAAATGTATCTTATGTTGCAGCAGAGATTAGCAACAACAAAGAGCTAGCTTATGATTATACGTCAAAATGGAATAATGTAGCCATAGTATGCGATGGCTCAAGGGTCCTTGGATTGGGCAATATAGGTCCTGAAGGCGCCATCCCCGTCATAGAGGGCAAATCAGTGTTATTCAAGTCATTAGGCGGCATCAATGCTTATCCATTATGTATTTCGATCCAAGATAAAGAGCATATAATCGCGTTTGTCAAAGCAATCGAGCCTATTTTTGGGGCCGTCAATGTAGAGGATATTGAATCGCCAAAAGTCTTGGAAATAGTAGATAGGCTGCAGAAAGAACTTTCGATTCCGGTTTTCCACGACGACCAGCATGGTACAGCGGTGATAGCACTTGCTGCACTGATAAATTCACTCAAGCTTGTTGTAAAAGACCTAAAGAATACCAAGGTCCTAATTGCTGGAGCTGGCTCTGCTGGCTATGGCATATTCAAGATCTTGGATGCTGCTGGTTGCAGAGAAATCATTGTGGCTGACAGTCATGGTGCCATATATGAAGGCAGAGACAAAGAAAGTAACAGAAATAATCTGTACAAAAGCGAGATTGCTCGCAGGACTAATCCTGAGAAGATATCGGGTAATTTAGTAGAGGCAATAAGAGGAGCCGACATACTTATTGGAGTTTCAGGAAAGGGAGGAATCATAACCAAACAAATGGTGCAGTCTATGAGCAAGGATGCAATTGTATTTGCACTTAGCAACCCCGAACCCGAGATTTATCCTTCGGATGCTTTGACAGCTGGCGCAAGAATCGTTGCAACGGGCAGATCAGATTTTGCTAATCAGGTCAATAATGCCGTTGTTTTCCCATCAGTACTTCGAGCATTACTAGATCTGAGAGCGAAAACCCTGACTGAAGACATACTTGTCGGCATTGCAAATGCGATCGCTAGTCTAGTAGATGCTGCCCATCTAAAAGAGAATTATATTGTTCCGAAGGTGAATGATCCTCGATTACTTCCGGTAGTCAGCAGCACGATAAAGAATAGCATAGGAAAGCAAGTAGCAGAAGCATAATAGAGGTTTTTGCAGCCACCCTCTGTAGCTCCTGTCTTTTTTCTTATAGACGGTGCCCGAACTCACCGTGGAACCGAGTCCCTCTGGGCCCATTCTCACACAAGGTCCTCCGTGCAAAATTCCTAGCAGATCAAGTCTTTTTCTCAAACCGCTCATAGACCTGCGGGTTTGCAAGCAGCCACCCGTAGTGGCTTTCGTCATGCACGTATCGCACCTCGCGCACATTTGGCACGAGGTGGCGCCTTCTCAATCCCAGCACGAATTCGCCCTGAAACGCAAGCCCTATTCGCTTTGCCTTGCCTGTCAACTTGTCGCCCCTTGGCAGTAAAATGCGGTAGCTGAAATTGTCAGGGCTCTGCCGCCCGTACGCTTCGACCATCCTGTCGACTGCGCGCCGGATATCTGAAATTTCACTGATCTCTATCGTTTCGTGCACTGGAAAGTTTGCATAAGAGGTCATCATCCACTATGAGCTATTAGTGTAAAAGGATATAATATAATATATGATACCACATAGTTGGAATACAGAGTACCTAATTCAGATCGCATCTGCTTGATGCTATTTATAATTAGCTAACGTTTGAAATTGACTACTTTGATCATAATCAGGTTATATTCTCCTATTCATAAAAACAAATAATGGCTCTATATCGACAAATGCGTGCTGGTTAATTAGTTCTCACTTATATCTTGCAAACGCTTCCGCAAGCATGCCCTGCAACTTTTTGTTCCAGTCAGGGAACCTTTCAGGCGCATCAGGGTAGTTGTAATAATGATCCACAAGCACCTTATTCACGCTGGCGCAGTACTTCAGGTCTTCTGCCAGCTTTTTGTTGATGGCTCCCCGGATTATCATGCCCAGCTTGTCGACAGTGCTAAACTCTGGGTGCTCGCCCCTTGTTATCTTGTCAATGTCCATTTTGGACAAAAAGTGCTTCATGCCATAGTTTATCTGCTCGTTCGTCAGCCCCTGCAGCATCCTCCTGAAAACTTCAAGGCCGGCAGTCTTGTAGCCATAGTCGTCGATAAAGTGCTTGTTGTACTGCCACAGACCTTTCTCCGATGTGTCGCCTGACTGCACCGCCTCTACCGCGTCCTTGCCTGCTATCGTTGCGGCGATTATCGCAGGGCCGATGCCTCCGGCGTCAAGAGGCTTGGGCATCCAAGCCGAGTCGCCCACTATCATGTAGCCGTTTGCCACGAGGCAGTCATTCTGGCGCCTTACCGAGACCTGCCAAGTTCCCCAGGCGTTGCCGTCGTCTTCCTTGCCGTCTGCAAGGCGCGGGTTCTCGACAACAGGGTTCGCCTCGACGTATTCATCGATAAGCGTCTTGAGGTCTGTGTGGACTCTCATTTCCTTGTTGCGGGCTTCAAACGCCTTCTGCTGGACGCCAAGGCCGATGTTGACCTTGCTCTTGCCTTTCGGAAAGACCCAGCCGTAACCGCCGGGCGCGAGCTTTTGATCCAGATGTATGATGCAGTAATCAGGATCGAAGCACGTCTTGTCGTCCAGTGCAAGGTCGAAATTGTAGATGTACCTGCCTGTTGCTTCAAGGTCATCGCGATCGATTCTGCGCTGGATAAACGACTTTACCGGGAGGTTTGTGCGCAATACTGATGTAACGCCGGTGCAGTCGACTACTAGCTCCGCCGTCTTTTTGAACACTGTCTTGCTGTCAAGGTCATCGCCTTCAACACCAATGACTGTGTTACCCTCCGTAATTACCGAGCGGAGAGCCACGCGCTCTTTGATCTCGATTCCAAACTTTTTGGCGTCTTTAAGCTGTCTCTGCGGCAGCAAGCGTCGATTAAGGATGTATCCCTCGCCGTCAAACGAGATGCCCGTCTCATGATCGGGAGAATAAGCGATGACGCCCTTGACTGGGTGTTCTATCTCAGGGTAGTCCCACCTGATCCCTATCCTGTCGCCCATGTAGTCGACGGTGTTCTTGCCCACCGCGTCGCCGCAGACCCACCCGGAGACGGTCTTTTTGCCCATCTGCAGGATCGGGTTTCTGTCGACCACTAGAATCTTCATTGACTGCTTTGAGTAGTAGGCTGCAGACGACGCCATGATAAGGCCGGCAAGGCCGCCGCCTGCCACGATGATATCATAATCCCTTTTAGTAGACATTACAGACCAGCGCGTCAAAAGCGGCACACGATATTTAAAGTGTTCCCACCTTGCTTTTGCAGGGGAGAAAGACAGAATAACAGTCGCATGGTAACCGGAACAAAAATGTCCAAGCCGCCGTTCGTGTTCTTTGATCTCGGCCAGACGCTTGTGGACGAGTGGGACTTTATCGACCACTTTGACCAGAAATTTCTGGAGCTCTTGAACGGCTTTGGCGCAAGGATAGACCAACGCAACTACAAGGCTGTCAGAGACAGCATAATCCGTGACCGCAAGATAGGGCACGGAAGCGTAAAGGAGCTGATAATCGAGGTGTGCCGGATGCTGTCTCCTCCTGGCTACGAGAAAGTGATTGCAGGCAGGCTCGAGCCCCAGATAAAGCAGAGGAGAAAAGAGTTCTTTCACTTCTTTGGCGACGCCGAGACCACGCTAAAGGCGCTTTCAAAACAATGCGAAATGGGCATCATTGCTAACCAATCTGAAGACATCAACGACCTGTTGACAAAGTCAAGGCTTGACAGGTTCTTCAAGGTAAAGGCGATATCGTCTTCTATCAGGCTGAAAAAGCCCGACTCAAGGATTTTTGAGCTTGCTCTCAGGGAAGCCGGGCGGGCTGCACAAGAGTGCGTAATGGTAGGAGACAGGCTCGATACCGACATTTGCCCGGCGAACAGGCTTAGCATGGCGACGATAAGGACGACAAACTCGCTTTTCGCCCTCCAGCGGCCGGCCACTGAATGCGAGCATCCAAAATACACTGTGGCGCACCTGTCGGAAATCCCGGCGATAGTGGAAAGGATTATCAGTTGAAACTGCGGATGTATTTTGTGCTGTTGCGCGCAGTAGTAAAGATGGTGAAAAACACCCATAGGCACCCGGCCAACCAAGCGCTTCACTTTGCAGGCGCGCCGCTCTACGCAGTCGGGCTTGCAATTGTCATTGGCCACTTTGCGGCAGACATGCAGGCGAACCCGTTCGCCGGCCTTGCGATGTGGCTGTCAGCGATTGCCATGTTTGTTGCCGGCCACAGGATAGAGGGCAACGTCATGTCTATGACGCCAGTGCTCCTCTTTAGGCTCTTTTCAAGGAAGGCTGCCGGCTATCTTGCTACGAAGCGTGTCCATCTCGTCTGAGCCTATCTTGGGCCTGTTCTTGAACATCGAGTGGATGGGCCCTGCCCCGTCGCTGCTCTTTCTTGGTACGATGTGCACGTGGACGTGCGGTATCTCCTGCCCAGCTTCTCTTCCGTTGTGTATCGCAATTGTTGAAGCGCTGACCTGTGACCCGGCTTCGACTGCATCGGAAACCTGCCAGGTGATTTCAAAGACTGCCATCGCGTCTTCCCTGCTCATCTCCTGAACCTTGGCATAGTGCGATTTGGGGATCACCAGCGTGTGGCCTGCGGCAAGCGGGAAGGCGTCGAGCAGCGCCATCGCTCTTTCATTCTGCACAATGACCTTGGTAGGTATCTTGCCGGCGGCTATCTTGCAAAAGATGCAGTTTGGGTCCTGCATATATATGCCTGCTACTTATGCTTGATATATTAATCATAATGTCATTGCGACACTTGCAGGCTGAACGTAAAAGTTGCACCCCTGCCATCCTTGTTGTTGTTCTCTCCCCACATCCTCCCACCGTGCGCCTCGACTATGCTCTTTGATA
>DAINRX010000102.1:0-5135 GCA_036741635.1 Nitrososphaera sp. | reverse complement strand
TGAAGATTGAAGGAAATGACCATTCTTGATCTAGTATCGCTGATAGTAGGAGGCAGTTGGACAGCAGCATCTGAAAGTACAGCTAGTCTTAATCCAATTGACTCAGTGGAACTAGTATCTATAACACTCGGCATGCTCATATTCCTGTACTTCGCCGTCACTATATCTTACAGCAGTTACAAAAGGAAAAAGGAAATGGATGCTCGCATTGCAGAATGGAAGAAGGCAGAGGAAGAGCGCGGCCGGAGATTCAGAGAAGAATTGTCAAAGTTGGGATAGAATCAGATGCTATAACAGATCGCGGGTAACTAATAGTAGCTCTATTATTTTCCTGGCATTCCGGTTCGTATCTCCAAGCGTCGGGTTACCTCAGCAGGACAGGCTGGGCGTCGATGCGGACGCGGAACAGTGTGTAGGGCCTGCGGCGCAGGTCGCGCCCTTTATGAAACCGCGCTTGCCGATGCAACTGGTTTGCCGTGACGTAGAGATATCCATCCGTTGCAAGCGAGAGCGTGTCCGGCCACAAAAGACGCGAGTCATGAACCACTGTCTCCCACACCCCGCCTAGGCGCCTGCGCATTATTGAGTTATGCTCATAGTTGGTTGCGTAGATGTTCCCTGCCGCATCTGATTCAAGCCCGTCTGAGGCGCCTCCCTTGTCTCCCTCGTCAGTCACGGTGGCGCCGGCGTCTGAGTCCTCAAGTGACCGGTCGGCGAGCGCGTCCGTGTCAACGCTGTACAGCCTGCGGCTGCCAAGCGGGCAGTAGTAAAGACGCGCCCCGTCTGCGCTGATGGCGATGCCGTCTGAGCCCATGCCGGCTCCCTGCTTTACCATTCCGTTTGGCTGATGCTCCAAGAATGGTCGCCCTTCAACAATCGGGAGAAATGATGGCAACTCCTCTGCCTTTGTCGATGGATGGTCGTGCAGCCTGCGCCAGCTCTTGCCGGAAGCCAAGTCCACGACGATGATTCCGTTAGGTCCCTTTTGCGCGGAGTCGGTGATAAATGCCATGCCTTCGCTTCCTCGCCGTAAATCAAAGCGCACATCATTGAGATAAGTGGTCGGTAGAGCCACGTCCTGCGGTAAGAGAATCTTCTTGACGATACGGTTCGTTGCTAGGTCTACGCAGACGAGCTTTGGCCCGCCGTACTTGGTTGGCTGGAACAGCGGGCTGCCAGTATCGAGAATCCATAGCCGGTCTGCTGGATCGACTACGACCGATTGCACTGACACAAGTGCTGCTGCCGGATCCTCTTCGTTGGTTTGATTCATCGCCTCGTCAGGGTAGGGAACTGCCTTGCCATCACGGATTTCAGCTACTGTGAATGGGACATCATCGCCCCACTTTGGAAAGTTAATGAAGATTCGTCCTTTCTGCGACACCGTCACGCCAGTCGGCATCGCACCGTTAAAGTAAGCGACCGGCTCCAATGCACCCAAGGGCTCGTCGGCTGGCAAATCCTGCGCCGCCACCGGCGGGATGGTTGTAGTCGGCGATGTCTCTTTTGGATGACCAATCGACATGTTGTCTTTATTCCTCCTCTTCTTTCTCTTTTTCTGCTAAAAGAGGGCTGCTGCGCCTGCTTCGGCGATGGCTTGATCCTGCTCGCCCATGCCGCCGCTAACGCCAATGGCTCCAACAACCTGACCATCCCGTTTGAGCGGAATGCCTCCGGCAAAGATCATTATACTGCCATCATTGGACGCATGGATGCCAAAAAACTGGCCGCCCGGCTGCGCATGCTTTGCAAGATCCTTTGTAGCAATATCGAATGCTCGAGAGGTAAAGGCTTTTTTGATGGAGATATCGATGCTGCCGATCCAGGCCCCATCCATACGTTCGTGTGCGACCAGATTTCTGCCAGCGTCAACAGCGGCGATATTCATTGGCTGGCCAATCTCAGCTGCCTTTTTTTCGGCTGCGGCAATGATGTTTTTGGCATCGTTAAGTGTAATCGTGGGAACCTTTCCTTTCGATGCTACTGATTCGTACGAAGCACCGTTTGTTGTCATGGCAAAATCCGGCTAGCTAAATTACTTAAGACTTTGTCCAAGCCAATCCGGACCTGGGTTCCAGGGATCATCTAATGTATATGTATGTGTGTGAACATGCCCATCTTGTTGCAGCTTCAAATAGGCTCTCACCAGAACATTGTCACTATAAGTAATGATATGATGATGATGATGATGATGACTTGTTGAACAGATTAGTAGAGTTGGAAATCGGGGGCAAAGTTGAACCTCAGATGGTCCGCTGTGAGGAGCCTGCAAGAATGTGTATATTCTATGATTGTTCGATGAATTCTTGTCGAGTATCTGACATCTCAATGATGTATCATCTATGCAACACTTTCAGCATCATGTTATGTTTGTTATTATTATCCTGCCGCCCAGCTTTGCCACTTCTTTTTCAATTATTTTGGCAATAGAGTTCAGCCTCTTCTTTACCTCTTTTTCGTTGTTGCCGCGCGACACCACCTGCACCCTTATCTGCGGGGTTTTCTTTCTGAAATAGCCCCGCGGGTGCGTCTTCAGGTAGACGGCCTGCCTCGGGTGTGACTCGACTATCCTGACGAGCGCCGGAGCAATCATGGCCTCTGTCACACCGCGCACATTGTAGTTGATCTCTCTTATTACAAATTCGCCCACACTTTCCTTTATCGCAGGCAGTACGTGCTCGCTGAATATCGCCTGCATTTCCGACGGGACGCCGGGTAGGCAGAAAATTCTGGTGCTGCCTGATCTGTCCATGACCGCAGGCGCGCTTCCCACCGGGTTCTGGATGGGGGTCGAGCCCTCTGGGATCGTGGCCATCTTCAATCGCACCTCGTTCAGCTCGTAGTTGTGATGATGACCAAGCGAGCGCCTTCTTGCGTAGCTCTTCTTTAACATCCCAACAGCCCTGTCGTCCAGCTTGGTTTTCTTGCCAAGCGCCATCGCTGTTCCTTCAAGCGTCAGGTCGTCGTATGTCGCGCCAAGGCCGCCAGTGGTTATCAAAATATCAGGCTTTCTTGCCAGCGACTCTTTGATGGCTGACGATATTTCCTCGAGATCGTCGCGCACCACTGTGACCCGCCTGACCGTGCCGCCTGCATGCGCTATCTGGCCGGCGAGCCAGTGCGCGTTGGAGTTCAGAGTAATGCCGGAGAGAAGCTCGTTGCCCACGCAGAGGATCTCTACTATAACAATCATGCCTTGAATATCCTGCTCAGCATGATAAGCTCAGGGCCGCTTGTAAGGCTGCCTACTACTATTGCCCTAGTGTTTGCGACAATGCCTGACGACAAAAAGGGCACGCCGCCGTTGATGGTCACCGGCTCCGCTGGCACCTGCAGGATTTCAGAAACCTGCCTGATCTCGTCCTCAGTGGCTTTTGGGTGCACGCCCGCGCCGGCGTTTGTAGCAACGACCATCGATCCTGTCTGGACAAAGCCGCCGACCGTCATCGAGTGCGCTGGCACGCCAAGCACGTCCTGCACCTGGCGGTCTGCCTCTCCCCTGAACAGCGGCGACACGATTGCCCCGTTGTCGTTTGCCGCAATGAGGTTGCCGATTGCCGTGAACTTGCTGTTTATCCTCTCCACGTTGAGCTGGCTTGACTGCCCGAGCGCCTGCACCTCCTCGTCAGATGCGATGGAGGGCAGAAGAATGCCATTGTTGTTCATGACAGTCATGGGCCCTATGAGCCGGGTGCCTGCCACCGAAGCCATCACTTCCCTTACCTGCAGGTACTCGGCAAGCTTTTCCGACTTTGTTTCGGCAAACCCGTGCGGCAGCAGCATGATGCTGTCGTTTGCCTTGACAAATATGCCTATGTTGGGGCTCTTGTAAACGGTATAGCGGTATGTCGCCAATCTAGTAGTCAGTCTCTCTGGGTGAAAATCGCAGAGCAAAGGATATGAACCTATTGCGCGTGCGCACGCGCGGAGGCGAGAGAATATTCGCGCGCGTGCACACGTCGCCACGTCATCATCATAGGCACACAGCAGTGTTTATTACGCTCCCTCAAACTATGGAGAGCAGGATACCTAGATGCCGCCACCACCATCATCACCTAATCCTTTCTTTGACAGGGACATAGTCTCGATAAAGGATTTTACAAAGGACGACCTTGAAGTCGTCTTTGACGCAACCGACAAGGTCAGCAGGCTCAAGCCCAGTCAGAGGGGCGAGCTTGGCAAGGGCAGGACTCTGGGCTACATCTTTTACGAGCCGAGCACGAGGACCAGGATGAGCTTTGAAGCCGCGATGGCCTCGCTTGGCGGCGCTTCCATCGGGATTGCCGACCTAAAGTCGTCGTCGGTGGAAAAGGGCGAGAGCCTTGCAGACACGATAAGGATTATTGATCTATATTCTGACGTGATAGTGCTCCGGCATCCGATGGACGGCTCGAGCAGGTTTGCCGCCGAGCTGTCACAAAATCCTATCATAAATGCTGGCAGCGGGAGCGAGGAGCACCCGACGCAGGCATTGCTCGACTTGTACACGATGCTAAAAGAGAAGAAGAGGCTCGACGGGTTGTCGATTGCTATAGTGGGCGACCTGAAGTACGGCCGGACCGTGTATTCGCTGCTGTACGCGCTTGCCAACTATAAAGTGGACACACACCTCGTGTCGCCTCCTTCGCTGCGCATAAGGAAGGAGTCGATATACGAAGTGCAGGGCAGGCTGAAGGTGAAGGAGCACAGCGCGCTTGACGACGGCGTGCTGTCAGACGCCGACGTGATCTATGTCACCAGGATACAGCGCGAGCGCTTTCCTGACATACAGGAGTACGAGAAGGTCAGAGGGACGTACACGATAGACGAAAAGACGCTGGCAAAGGCCAAGCCGGATGTCGCGGTGATGCACCCGCTGCCAAGGGTGGACGAGATTTCGCACAACGTGGACCACATGAAGAACGCGATATACTTCAAGCAGGCGGCGTACGGGAAGGAGCTGAGGGCCGCGCTACTGGCGCTCATGCTCAACGAGAGTTTGCCGGGATAAGCAAAGTTCTTTCGCTTTAAAAAGGGTAAGAAATACCTAACTGGACGACCTTTCGCTCAACTAGTTTATTAATAATTCCCATCGTATCTAACTTGCTTTTTCCTACTTGCTTTGAAACTTTGTCAACAGTTTCAATTAGGCTAGC
>DAINRX010000101.1:0-5146 GCA_036741635.1 Nitrososphaera sp. | reverse complement strand
TTGATTAGCTTATTTGTATATATAGAGTTCATTGCAAATTGCTATAAGCAATTGTTGTGTGTGTCTTTCAATCGCTCTAAAATGAAGCTGGATCTGCCGAGATACACTGAAAGGTTTGGAGCGACGAGCCTGCACGGCGTCCAGCGGGTCTATGAGCTGGACTCTGGGTTTGACGACGGCCGGTCCATGTCCGAGACACTCATGAGGGTCGGCAACGACCAGATCACCGACATCGAGAGGAGGATGGCTATAGTGATCCCTATCAAGGGCGAGCGGCTGAGGCTTCTCGAAGGGGTACTCAGCGGCATACCGCACGACTGCCTCACCATCATTATATCAAACAGCCCGCGCCAGCCGGTGGACAGGTACAAGCTGGAAAAGGACGCCCTCCTGCAGTTCAACAGGTTCGTTGGCCGCGACGCGCTCATCCTGCACCAGCGCGACCCCGGGCTTTCTGAAGCGCTCAAGGAGACTGGCTACACGAGCATCCTCGGGCCGGACAATGTAATCCGGGACGGCAAGGCGGAGGGCATGGTCATTGGCATGCTGCTTGCCAAGATGGCCGGCAAAGAGTACGTCGGCTTTATCGACGCGGACAATTACGTGCCTGGCGCGGTGAACGAGTATGTCAAGATTTTCGCTTCCGGCATAGCCATGTCAAAGACACCCTATACGATGGTCAGGGTATCTTGGATATTCAAGCCGAAAATGTCTGAAACCGGCTTGTACTTCAGCAAGTGGGGAAGGGTGTCAGAGCTTACCAACCAGCATCTCAATTCGCTCATTTCCTATTATACCGGCTTTGAGACAGAGGTGATGCGCACTGGCAACTCGGGCGAGCACTGCATGTCTATCAAGCTCGCAGAATTACTAACATTTTCTTCCGGGTATTCCATCGAACCCTACGAAATAGTGAACGTGCTGGAGGAATTTGGCGGCATAATCCCTACGGCGAACCAGGACGCGATGGACAAGGGAGTCGAGGTAATGCAGGTTGAAACGCGCAACCCCCACTTTCACGAAGACAAGGGCGACGACCACCTGAAGGAGATGATGGTTGTGTCGCTTGGATCGATATACCACAGTAAGATCTGCCCGCCAAAACTGCGCGAAAAGATTCTGGAATCTCTGCGCGGGAGGAGCATGCTGGACGAAGGGCAGCCGGAGCCGCCGGCGCCAGTCAGGATAGAGCCGTTCAGAGACATTGACATGCAGCAATTTGCAAAAGTTCTAAGCAAGGCTACTACTTACACCCAGTAAGATGATGCAGCGGCTGGCGGCGTTTGACATGGACGGGACCCTCATTCAGGGCCGGCTGGTGTTTGCGCTTGCCGACAGGTTCGGCCTGTCAGGCAGGGTCAGGGAGATACAGGCAGGCGGGGCGCCGGGGTACGAGCAGACAAGGGCGATAGCGGCGCTATTTGCAGGCCTGACAAAGCAAGATCTGGAATCTGCAATACAGTCGATACCTCTCACCAAGAACTGCGAGCAGGCGATCGCAAAGCTCAGAGAGAGGAACTACAAAATAGGCATAATAAGCGACAGCTATACCGTCGCGGCAGGCTTTGTTGCGAACAGGCTGCACATTGACTTTGTTGCAGCGAATGAGCTTGAAATAATAAATGGCAAAATTACCGGCAAGGTCGAGATGCCGCTTGGCTGGGAGCGGATTGGCTGCTTTTGCAAAATTTCTGTTTGCAAGCGCTACCACTTGGAAAAATTTGCGCGCAAGTTCGGCGTGCCGGTAGAGCGCACGCTTGCAGTGGGCGACACTAGATCTGACATTTGCATGATCCAGTGCGCGGGAGTGGGAGTCGCATTCATGCCAAAAGATGCGGAAATAGTCAAAGCAAGCACAAGGATTGTGCGAGAACCGGATCTCCTGAAAGTATTAAAATTTGTCGCATAAAGACTTTTAAATTATTAATGGTATAATTATATTGCGATTGAAGTCGAGTCACCTGCCTGGCGGCGGGAAGCTTGGCTTTTGAAATTTGGTTAGAATTGGTATGTGTGGAATAGCTGGTATTCTGAGCAAAAACGGTGGGAACGTTGTGCCGCTCGTCGGTTCGATGCTTTCATGCATGGTCAACCGCGGGCCGGACGGAGCGGGTCTTGTCGCAGACGGCCATATTGTCAAATCCGACTCGATCTCGACGATGCAGTCTCATTTCCAAAAGGTCGCTGGAAGCAGCGCTCTTGGTCATACCAGGCTTGCAATAGTCGGAGGCACATGCGGCGCGCAGCCGTTTCGTAGCTGCGACGGCAGGCTCGTGCTCGAGCACAACGGCGAGATATACAACTACAAAAAGATAAGGAAAAAGCTGGAAAAGCATCACAAGCTTACTACAATGACTGATAGCGAGGTAATAGTGCACCTGCTCGAGGGTCACCTGCGCAAGAACAGCCTGCTTGGCGCGATAAAGAGGACGGTGGCGGAGCTTGACGGCGTGTACGCGCTTGCAATAAGGGACGAAAAGACGGGCGAGGTCGCGCTGGTCAGGGATAGGATAGGCGTCCGGCAGCTGTATTACGCCGAGACTCCTGACTTTGTCGCCTTTGCGTCGGAGCGCAAAGCACTCTGGAGGATAGGAATCCCCGAGCCAACAAGGTGCATTTTGCCAGGGCATGCAATAATTATATCGCCGGATGGCCGCCTGCAAAGCTTCCAAGTGGCGGATCCGATCCCGCAGAAGGTCAGGACATCCAACAGGACAATGAAATCTGCAGTCGAAGAGTACAGAAAAGCATTCATTGAATCGATGAAAAAGCGCTCGCAAGATTTCAAAAGAATAGGGATAATATTTTCCGGCGGCATCGACAGCGTGCTCGTGGCGCACATTGCCGCCAAGATGGTCCCGGAAGTGATCTGCTACACCTGTGGCGTGCAGGGCTCAAGCGACATCGCCAACGCGCGCCAGATCGCAGACAGGCTCGGCCTGAAGCTCAAGGTGTGCGAGCTCACGCAGGACGAGGTAGAAAAGCTGATCCCGAAGGTCATTAACGTCATTGAAGACGCCAACGCCGGCCAGGTAGAAGTCGCGCTGCCAGTGTACGGCGCGGTCAAGCTTGCGCACGAGGACGGGATCAAGGTAATGCTCACAGGACAGGGGGCGGACGAGCTCTTTGGTGGCTATTCGTGGTACGCCAAGGTTGCAGAAAAAGAGGGCTATCGCAAGCTCCGCCGGCACATGGTTGAGGATCTGCTACTGCTATACAAAGAGACACTCGAGCGTGAGGACAAGATAACGATGGCCCACAGCATAGAGCTGAGAGAGCCATTCCTTGACCCAGAAGTGATCAGGGTCGCGCTTGCTACCGATCTCAGGCTGAACGTCAAGGGCGGCCGCGACACATTTGGCAAGCACGTGCACAGAAAGCTAGCGCAGGCGCTCGGGATACCTAAGGACATCGCCTATAGGGTGAAAGAGGCTGCCCAGCACGGCTCTGGCATGCACGGCATGATAAACGCGATAGCGCAAAAGCACGGCTTTGACGACTCGGCAGTTCCAGTCAGCTACCTTGACGTTCTCCGGTCAAGGGAAAGGATCGGAAGCTCGCAGAGGTACGGCTACCTCTTTGGCGACGAAAAGATATGGACGGCAGAGCCGCACGTCCAGATGTACCTTGACAGCATTTCTAAAAAGCTGCCAATGTTCGAGCTTGTGGCAACAACCACAAAGAAGGCGACAATCAAGTAAGGTTGTTATTGCTGCTGCTGCTGCTGCAGCTTGAAAGCGACCTGATGCTCCTTGCTATCAAAAAGGGCGCGATTACGAGCGCGGGGATGCTTGCCGCTATAAAGAGCGTCTGGAATGGTGCAAGCACGCTTGCGCTTGTCCCTGCACCTGCCACGCCGACCCCGAGTACTGCAGAGAGGATGCTGCCAGCGCACGTCGGACACCCGACAAACAGTCCACTTGTTGCTCCGATGCCTCCTACAAGCGAGGTCTTGGCGTGCATAGACCTTTTCATTCTGTAGGCAAAGATACTGAGCGCGACATTAAAGCCCACGAACATAGACACTACGGCCGCCAGGATCACGTTTACTGGTATTATCAATATCAAAAAGTGGTCGGTGATATAGACGGTGAGCATCGGCATGTAGCCGGGGGCACTGCAGCACGGTATCATGTCGACTGACGGGACTTCGATTCCCCTTTCGGTGAACGACACGTCCGGCCTGTAGACAAGTATCTGCGACAGGAACCCGAAAAAGATGCCGTAGCCGATTGCCGCGACTGCCATTATCTTCCAGTAGTTCCTGCTGGCAAACGCGCCAGTGATGAACGAGACGAGGCTGCTTGTGCCTGCGGTTCGCATCTGCTCCGACCGAAAGATGGTATAGGTGCCGTATGCCATGGCCGCCATCGAAGCTGCCGTTATGGCAAGCATGGCGTAGGCAAGGTTTGTCAGCTGAGTCGCCATAACGACTGCTGTGGCGTCAGAAGAAGGAACCGTGAGCCTGGAATAGATTACAAATGCAATGACAAGTGAAAAAAGCCCTACAAAAAGAACCCTGAATCCGCTTTCGCGCATTGCCTGCCAGCGTTTCTCGTCCATGCCTTCCCTTCTCTTGCTGCTGAGAAATGTGCCGACTGCAAATTAAATCCTATCGTCGTCGTCTGGTTCTGTAAACCCTTAATTCTCAGGATGTATATATATTTAGGACACAATGCCAAAGAGTCCGCCGGTGGGAGATGAGGAGTACATCATGGCCAAGATAAGTTACGTGGGGTTCGTGGATCAGATAGGGCTTGAAGGGGTAGTCGTATTGAAATCGGAGGACGGCAAAGAGTTCCCGATGCGCGCGTTTTCCGGCGAAGTGGCAAGGCATATTTCGCGCTTTCAGGAAGGCGACAAGGGCAGCATCCCCACAATATACAATCTGGTAGAGGAGATAGCAGTCATGCAGGATCTCCTGCTGGTCGAGGTGCGCGTTTACCAGAGCGGCTCTGTGCTCCGCGCAAACCTCTACTTCAAGAGCAGAAAGGAGGGCGAGCTCATTCTCCGGAACTACCGCGCGTCAGACTCGATAGCGCTTGCCGCATACTATGACATACCGATAAAGGTAAGGAAGAACCTCTTTGAAGAGGCCATAGAGCGTTAATCAAAACTTTTCACGACTGCGCTGAAGCTACTGTAT
>DAINRX010000100.1:0-5156 GCA_036741635.1 Nitrososphaera sp. | reverse complement strand
CTTCGGCAGTGGAACCCGAGAAAATCGCAGGAATTTAGCGTAGCCTGATCGTGAGCTCTTCTCCCATCCCTATTGGCACTGTGACTGACTGGACATTGGGCTTGCTCCTCACATAGCGCGCGTACCTCTCCATGTCTGGGCGGTAATGCTCTGGGTACAGCATGTTGTCCGCCGCGATTATCCCGCCGACCTGCACTATCGGCAGGGCAAGGTCAAAATACTCTATTATGTTCTCCTTGTCCGCGTCAATGAAGACAAAGTCGAACTTTGACCTGCCGCGGAGCTTGGGCAGCACGTCAAGGGCAGAACCTTCAATTATTTCTATCAGCCTGCCAACGCTGGCCTGCTGAAAGTTCCTGCTGGCGCGCTCCACCTTCTTGCTATTTGCCTCGATGGTCACGATCCTCCCCTTTTTTGTATTGGACATCACTGCTTCGGCAAACCATAGCGTGGAAAACCCTGCAGAGGTGCCTATCTCGAGCACGCTCTTTGCCCTGATAGCCTTTAGCAGGATTGAAAAGAACGCGCCAGTGTCAGCAGTGATTGCAAGCATCTCTTGGCCGGGCGCAACGTCGGCTTCACCCCTCCTTTCTCTGTTTGACTGCTCGTCAAGCCTTGATATGACCCGGCGAATTCTGCTGTCCAAGGACTACTACTATTGTGTCTGCTTTTACAAGGTATTTTTGTCTTCTTTATGCCTTGACGAAAGCGACGATAGGAGGTTCACTTTTTCCGCCTCCCTGTTTACCTCAGAGACAGACTTTTGCTGCTTATGTAGTTGATCTTTTCGCGCTTTCCACCCCTCTATTGCAAGCAAGTGGTCGTCGGAGATTGAAGTGTCGTCGTCGCCGGACAAAGCCAAGGCAAAACTACCCTGTCCGGCTTTTAATCGTTGCATATACACATGCGTATCAACATTTTTTATTGTGTGTAGCCAAGAACTTGCAATGGAATTTGTCAAGGTCGAGGAGCCTGACCTGAGCAAGCCCATAATGATAGCCGCCATGCAGGACATGGGCAACGTAGGCAGCATTGCAATTGATTTCATTAACAAGAGCCTGGATACGAAATGCTTTCGGTATGTTTCGGCACCTTACCCGAATTACGTTGTTGACAAGGGAGGCCACATCGACTTTCAGCAGGACAAGTGGGAGTATCGATGGAGCGACGGCCTCATAGCGTTTGGAGGAGGCGTCGGCCAGCCCCAGACAAACCAAGAGCTGTATGAGCTGTGCCAAGACGTGATTGACATCGCCAAGGCATACTCTGTCCAGCTGATATACACGCTTGGCGCGTTCCATACAAACAGGAACTATGAAAAGAACCCCAAGACGCTTGTGACGACTACTTCGCCCGACCTGATGGCGCAGATTAGAAAGCTTGGCATGGAGACCACGCCGGGCTCGTCTCTCATTACTGGCTTTAATGGGCTCATACTTGGCTACGCAAAGGCAAACAACCTTCAGGGCATCGGTCTGTTTGCTGAAATAGACGATCCACAGATGCCACAGTACAGGTCAGCAAAAAGCCTGCTTGTCACGCTTGAAAAGCTGACATACCAAAAGTTCCGCGGGATGAAAGAGCTTGACGAAATTGCAGGCGCGATAGACAGTGAGCTTGACAGGATGAAAAAGTCTGGCGATTCTTTTCGCTTCTAGTGCTTCTTACCGTCTATCTGCACGCCCTGATCGAGCCTCTCCAGCTTGCGGCATATCATCTTGAATGAGTCAATCACGTCCAGCTCGATTACGCCGGGCAGGTGCTGTATGTTCGGGATATAGTTGTTGACGACGTACAGCTCATGCACCCTCGTCTCTATGCGGATGTTGCTGTCCTTCAGGTCTTCGGAATCTGACCTATTTATCACCTGCAACGCGCCAGCGAACTTTTTCTGCAATTCGGTGTCAAGAGGGTACCTCCCCGACTTGACAGAATCCTCGATCATCTTGCACAGCTCGGAGATCTTCATCTATAGCTAGCTTGAATTTGCAGCCTTCTTAATCTATGTTGCCAGTACAATGGCATGAGCGAAAACCCAGAGCAGAGGAACAAGGACTCGAAAAAGGTAGCTGAAGAAAACATCGAGCAGCCGGTCGACAAGCAGAACCCGACAGAGCCAGTTCAGGTCGGCGGCGCAAAGGAAGGCAAGGGAACGGCTGCGCTCTAACCCACTCTCTTGTTGAGACAGTCTATTTCTCTAGGATATTTGGCAGATGCTTTCTTTTAGTACAAGACACCACTTTATTTTATTACCAATCTGCAGAATCCTATGCTTGAAGACAAGCAAAAACCATGCATGCTGCGTGACTATTATTCTGCTCCCCCACCTACCCAGTCCCTGCCACCAGTCTGCAATGCGTTTTCTATTGTTTATTCTTCTTCTTCCACCTTGACGTCGGCGCCTATTTTCAGCTGCCTCCTGTACATCGTCACTACCTCTTCGATCGTTGTTGCGTCTTCGGGCTTTTTGTCGTCCCTTATCTTGCCAGTGAATTTAGGGAAGCGCAGAGCAAGGCCGTAGCCGGGCCTCACTGCGTCCTTGGCAGCGGTATGCGATGGGCTCAGCGTGATTTCTGACGCTATTATTTCGATCACTATCTTGGGCTCGAACCACACGTCCATCTCCATGCCGGTGTTGACCCTTGCATGCCGCTGGTTTATCACGTGCCGCTCCAAGTTTTTGTAAAACTGCTCAAGGTGCGCGTCAGTAAATCCTGTTCCTACCTTGGTGACACTCTGGAACATGTCTGCCTTGGGGTCGTACGCCGCAAGCAACAGGGCGCCGTACCTGCCGGCTCGCCTGCCCCGGCCGTGCAGCGCCCCCACGATAACGAGATCGAGCGTGTCGGCAAGCTCGCTTCTGTATTCGCGCTTGAGCTTGACCCAGGCGTATTCTCTGGCCCCGGCCCTGTACGTGCTTGACAGCTGCTTTATCATGACTCCCTCGCAGCCGTTCTCTATAGCGGCAGCCATGAACCTGTCTACCTCTTCTGGCTTGCTTGCAATCGTCTGCTTGATTAGCCGTATCCTGTCGTCTTTGACTGCGTCGACTATTTTCTTGAGCAGCTTGCGTCTCTCTAGATACGACAGCTCTGTCTTGCTCTTGCTGTCAATATAGAGCACATCAAAAAAGTTCATGACGACGGGGTAGCTTTTCATCGCCTCTTCTACGCCGTACTTGCGCCGGCGGTGCATGAGCTCCTGAAAAGGCATGTACTCCTCCGTCTGCTGGTTGATGGCGACAACTTCGCCTTCCAGTATCACTTCAGATTTTATCGGCTTGACCGCTTCTGTAATGTCGGGGTAGTGGCTTGTTATCTTTTCCAGCCTCCTTGAAAATAATTCAACTTTGTCCTTGCCCTTGTGCACCTGCACCCGCTCGCCATCCAGCTTGTACTCCACCCCCGCCTTGCCCTCCATGCGCACAAGCGCCTCTTCCGCGGTGGTTATCCGCTCGGCAAGCATCGGCCGGATGGGCTTGAAGAGCGTTATCCTGACCGACCTGACCGCTTCAAGCCCCTTTGTCGCCAATAATTTCGCAACGGTGCCAAGGTCACTTGAAACGTTGTATGCGTTTTCAAGCATTTTCCTGTTTGCCTTGTCGCCGGTGAAAGCAAGTGCAAGGGCGTCAAGGACAGTATAGTCGGCGATGCCAAGGCGCAGCTGCCCCATTGCGAACTTGATAATATAGCGCCCCTCTGCAGCCGTTGCGTCGTTGAGCAGGCTGCTTATCAGGCGGAGCTTGGTCTCCTGCGACCCCGAGCCCATGATGCGCGCGACCCTGTCAAAGGTAGAATATACCCGCTCGACTGTCATTGGCTCTGAAAAAAGCGTCGACTGGCTCTTTGACTTCATGGCTTCTCCCGCAGCATCGCCAAGGTCGCCGGTCTGCTGGTAGATTTTCTCTATCTGCGATATGTCCTTGCCAGACGAGCCCGCTATGGCGCGGATTGCCATCTTTTCCGCAAGCCCCAGCTCTATCCCTTCATAGTCGGGGTACAGCTTGCCCTGAATCAGGTAGGTTACCTTGTCAATAGTCTCTGCAGGCGTCTTTTTGAAGAGCGCAACGAGGTAGCCTGTCAGGGCAAGCCTGCTCGACGTCTGCTCCATCTGCTCAAATGTCTCGACTACAGGCTTGAAGTCCAAGGTGCTTTCAGCTCTATTATTCCTTGACGCTTAAAGTTTTATCTGAATGATTATTAAAGGGCTGCAAGCAACAGGAGAAGGAGACATCATGGGAGGCAACAAAAAAAAGCCGGTTGGCGCCTCTGACAAGACCGCGCAGGTCGGCCCGGGTGGAGCGGAGATCAAGCCAGCCGGAGAGGAGGAAAAGAAGGCAGCAAAGCCGACGCAGAAGCAAAAGCTTGCAGTCATGGTCGAGGAGCCGGCAGGCATGAGGGCCATTCAGGGCATGAAAGCCATAACGACACAGACCCTTGCGAGGAACATTGGCGTGAAAATTTCAGTCGCCAACGCTTTCATAAAGTCCCTTGAAGCAAAGGGCGTTGTCAAGCCAGCAGGCGGGTACAGCGGCCACAGGGTGTACCAGCTGATCAGGCAATAACAGCAGGAGGCTTTTTTACAACCATTACGTCGCCTGGCTGGCAGGCTTCGACCACTTCTAGATTGGAGACGACAGCGCCTATTGGGTTCATTGGCTGGGCAGCCGCGTCCTTGACAAATACGCATATCGAGCCGTTTGAAGTGAGATAAGCAACGTCGCCACGCTTGAACTGGGTCCTCTGCTTTTCTGCGCCGATAACAAGCCCGGTTTCGATGTAAACAAATTTGTCTGCGTAGCGGTGCACCCTGTCTTGCAGGGGGAGGTTTTTCAGTATCGCGTTTGACGTCAAGGGCGCCAAATGGCGCACAAGCTCACATGACGCCAAGCCCCTTTTCACTATTTCAATGTCAAGCCTGAACCTTGATACCGATCCTCCTGCTGCCGGCTGCATTATACCATCACATTCTGGCAATGCCTGCCATCTAATGAAAAGGTTTCTTGGACGACTAAATTCGCTATCTGACGTATGAATGATTTGCTGTATGTAGCTTTTCTTACAAAACAATACTTTTCTCAATATTTTCGAGCTCTATTGAGGGAATCTTTCAACGCGCGACCTCAAATGCTCAACCTCGCCACAAATGAAAAGCTG
>DAINRX010000099.1:0-5245 GCA_036741635.1 Nitrososphaera sp. | reverse complement strand
AATAACCACGCAGCAACGGCGGTCAGGAACCACCGTGTTTGCAATAGAACTTCTTTTTCCTCGTCAATCACTATCGCAAGCGATATCGGATCAGACTTTTGGCTGTGGTAGATTCCAGTTGTACTTCATCGCAAGCAGCCTGAGCCCTGTCACCGCAACAATGCTGGGGATCGCCGCCACATTCAGGTCAACACCCGCAGCAAGTAGGCCGAAGAATATCACGACACCGACAAAGCTTGCAGACGCGTACAGCTCCTTGACAAACACTATCGGGATCTCGTTGACAAACACGTCGCGCAGGATGCCGCCGCCAACCGCGGTGAGGACGCCGGCAAACGCCATTGCAAGAAAGTTCAACCCCATTAGGTTGTATGCAATTGTGGCGCCGATTATCGTGAACACGCCAAGCCCTATTGCATCGAATTTCAAGAACAAATTCCAGTGTTTTTTCAGCGCGCGGTAGAGGAAGAACAGAGCGACGCCCGTCGCAACCGTGATTATGAGGTACAGCGGGTTGGCCACGGCTATCGGCGGGATGCGGCCAAAAACAATGTCGCGGAGCACGCCGCCTGCAACGCCTGTTATGGTGGCAAGTATGATTATGCCGACGATGTCGGATTTGTGCTCTATCGCCTTGAAGGCGCCTGTGACTGCAAACGCCATCGTGCCAAAGAGGTCGAGAACCTGTATGAGCAGCGGAACCGGCAAAGCGACGTCAGACAGAACTATCACCCTGCAATGCCCGCCGACCCCCCGCCCCCACACCATTGTAGCGCAGCGCCTGCAAAGATTTGAAATTATCGGTGATGATGATGATGCTGCCGCCAGGTTATCCAGTTTAAAAGTGAATTAATTAAAAGTCGCGCAAACTCGACCTAAAATTAGTTCTTTAATTGCAAATGCAACACATATACTCTCTCATTAATGTCAGCTAGCGCCAGCTTTATGATAAGACCAGTTTGGAATAATTTTTTCTCTGGAATAATATATTCCATTTCGTGCTCAAATTATTCCATTTTTGGAATATTATTCCAAGCCTGAGCGTGACAGATGGAACAACAAGGCTATTCCGGGCTATTCCAGCAGCGGCAAAAAATGCATAATGATTTTTTGCAGTTATGGATTTTCATGCTCGCTTTATGCTGTTTTTCACGCTCAAAATACGCATGGGCATGCAAAATCAAGCGGGAGGTGCTGCCAAGGTAGGGGCTAGATGCACCCAGCTCGTGTACAGGACAGCAATAAGTGCTAGTATATATAAAAGAACTAATTTTTGCGCAATTTCTCCACCACATGCTCCACTGGAAACGCGCGCACATACGCGCATAGATATATAATACGTGCAGGTAACGCGCACAACGTTTTAAACTAGAGAAGGCAGATATCATCATAACATATGTCTGAAGAAGCCAGCTTTGGCAGAGCTCCTGCCATCGTCAAGCCGATATACTTTTTCGACGAGGCAGACGGCAGGAACAAGATGCTGCTCGGGGGCAAAGGCGCCGGCCTTGCCGAGATGACCAAGCTGGGGTTGCCCGTCCCGCCAGGCTTTATAATTACTACAGAGATATGCGAAAAGTTCTACGAGGCAGGCAAGCGCCTGCCCGACGGCCTGATGGACGAAGTGCGCAAGTCGATAAGGCGCCTTGAAGGCATGACCGGCAAAAAGTTCGGCGACTCTGACAATCCCCTGCTGGTGTCAGTGCGATCCGGCGCGCCTGTGTCTATGCCGGGCATGATGGACACCATCCTCAACCTCGGGCTGAACGACCAGACGGTCGAGGGCCTGGCAAGGCAGAGCAGCGACTCGCGGTTTGCGTGGGACGCGTACCGGCGCTTTATCCAGATGTTTGGCAAGATAGTGCTTGGAGTAGACGACAGGAAATTTGACAGCATCCTTGCCGGCAAGGACCTGTCAAGCCCAAAGGTCCTCCGCGACATTGTAGGGTCGTTCATGGCTCTCTGCGAAGACACTGGCAGGAAATTTCCTGCAGACCCGTACAAGCAGCTGGAGCTGGCTATCGACGCTGTTTTTAGATCGTGGATGGGCAAGCGCGCAGTAGAATACAGAAAACAATACAATATCACGCCGGACAGTGCCGGCGGCACCGCGGTCACGATAGTAGCGATGGTTTTTGGCAATATGGGCTCTGACAGCTGCACCGGCGTCGTGTTCACCCGCGACCCGGAGACAGGCGAAAAGCGGCTGTACGGCGACTACCTCACGAACGCGCAGGGCGAGGATGTGGTCTCGGGCAAGGCCACACCAAACCACATCGACTCGCTCATAAGCGAAATGCCTGAAGTCTACAAGCAGCTGATGGAGGTATGCGAAAAGCTAGAGAACCACTTCAAGGAGCCGCAGGACGTCGAATTTACTGTAGAGAAGGGCAGGCTTTACATCCTGCAGACAAGGGCGGCCAAAATGAACGCTATTGCGGCAGTCAAGACCTCAGTCGACCTCTTCCATGAAGGGCTGATAAGCAAGACGGCGGCGCTTGAGCGCATCGACCCGGAGGGCCTTGAGCAGATCCTGTACCGCAGGATTGACCCGCACTCCAAGCAGAAGGCGCTTGCGACCGGCGTCGGGGCGTCGCCGGGGGCGGCAAGCGGCATCGCCATCTTTGACGTGGCGCGCGCCGAGGCGCTTGGCAAAAAGGGCGAGAAGGTGATCCTCGTACGGGAAGATACCAAGCCGGACGATGTGCCGGCGTTCTTCCACTCAGTCGGCATCCTGACTAGCAGAGGCGGCAAGACCTCGCACGCGGCAGTGGTGGCCCGCGGGATGGGCAAGCCCTGCGTGGTTGGGTGCTCTCAGATAGAGATCGACTACGAAGACGGCAGCTTTAGCGTCAACGGCAAAAAGGCTGCAAGCGAAGGCGACAGGATAACCATCGATGGGTCGACCGGCAGGGTCTACATTGGAGAAGTGCCGACTGTCGAGCCGGAAATATCGTCTGAATTTAAAGAAATACTGCAGTGGTCCTCGGAGATGAAGGGGATCAAGATAAGGGCAAACGCCGACACCCGGGACAGCGCGGAGCTTGCGCGCAAGTACGGCGCTGAAGGGATAGGGCTTTGCAGGACGGAGCGCATGTTCAACCAGCACGACAGGATAATGCAGTTTGTAAAGATGATAATGGCAGAAGACGAAGACGAGAGGCGCAGGGCGCTTGACGAGCTTGAGCCCCTGCAGAGGTCGGACTTTAGAGCCATCCTGAAGGAAATGCGCGGGCTTCCAGTGACGATAAGGCTGCTCGACCCTCCACTGCACGAATTCTTGCCAAACGAGGAGGATCTAATGCAGCGGATATTCGAGATGAAGTCGTCCGGCAGCAAGGAGTCAGAGGTTGCGCATATGGAAAAGATATTGAAGCGCGTGCACGAGCTGTCGGAGATAAACCCGATGCTTGGGCACAGGGGGGTCAGGATGGGTATCTCCTTCCCCGAGATCTACGAGACCCAGATTAGGTCGGTCTGCGAGGCGGCTGCCGAGCTGGCAAAGGAAGGCGTGGCAGTTGAGCCGCAGATAATGGTGCCCCAGGTGGGGCTGGTAGAGGAGCTCGCATCCGTGCGGCAGATATTCGAGTCGGTCAAGCGCGAGATCGAGCATCGGCACAAGATAAAACTGAAGATAAAGTTTGGCAGCATGATCGAAGTCGTGCGCGCGTGCCTCGTGGCAGACGACATTGCCAACCTTGCCGATTTCATAAGCTTTGGCACGAATGACCTTACGCAGGCCACCTTTAGCTTCAGCAGGGAAGACGCTGAAGGCAAATTCCTGCCGTTCTACCTAGAGAAGGGTATCGTGGCAGTCAACCCGTTCCAGACCATCGATACAAAGGGCGTGGGAAGGCTGATGAAGATGGCAGTCGACATGGCAAGGGGGGTGAAAAAGGATATTGAGATAGGGATATGCGGCGAGCACGGGGGTGACCCTCATTCGATAGAGTTTTGCAGCACCGCCGGCCTCGACTATGTGAGCGCCTCGTCCCACAGGATACCCATTGCCATCCTGGCAGCGGCCCAGTCGGCAATAAAGCAGAACAAGAAACTGCGTCATCCCCCTATAGCTTAAAATTTGGGCAGGCACATATGCAAATCCTGCAAATGGCAAGCGCAAATGCAGGTAGCAACGTTATCTACGAGTGCATGCGCTGCGGCACGCCGGTAACGGTCGAGGAGCTGTCGAGGCTGCCAGAAATAAAGTGCATCTGCGGCTTTAGGGTCTTCCGCAAGGCGAGGCCGCCGATAGTAAAGCAGCTAAAGGCAATCTAATGATCAGCCCTTTTTCTTCTCTTCTCTTCCTTCACCTTGTTGTTGTTGTACGAATGAAACTTTTTTGCATGATCGCGCATCTGCTCCATTCCATCAAAGCCTATGTTGCATTCCTTGCACACGTATAGTTTTTGCTCATGCGCTATTTGCTGGTGCTGCATCAATTCCTCTACCTTGCGGAACTTTTTGCCGCACGCCTCGCACTCGTGCTTTTTGAAAAGATCCATATTACTGCGATATCTCACCTCTTCTTGTTGCATTCGTCCCAGCACTTCCTACACAGGTTGCCTTCTATCTTCCAGGCGGGCTTGGGATGGTAGTAGAACATCCCAAGCTTGCAATTGCACATGACGCAAAAGTTCATCCTCTTGTTATACTCGGCGTCCTTTTTTTGGAAGCAGGAATTGCAGACAAGCGTGCCTGACTCCATGTTCCACTGCCACCGGGGCTTGTTCATGTCCTCGTCTGCCGTAAGCTCTTTGTTGCAAATCGCGCACCTGTCAGGGGTCTCTTGCTCCTTTATCATGAACTCTTTGGTTTTTTCGATATGGCAGTCGGCACACAGCAGGCCTTCGATGTTCCATTCATCGCTCGGCTTGTACTTGTGGCGCCCAAGCTCCCTGTTGCACACAGCGCAGTGAACTACCTGCTTTTTTTTGCCAAAAAGCAAAGCGCGAATTATTAGTTGCCTTGACGGATACAAAAAGGTATGTCCAGCGACAGCAAAAGCGGCCGCTGCTTGAAGTAGGTTTACTATCTAGAATAAAATCCGGATAAAAAATAGGTAAAACATTCAAAAACATTTTAATATCTGGGGAAGGCTCTCATTGCCCGCAATGAATAAACCTATCATCGCAGGTCTTGCTGCAGGCGTTTTGCTGGCAGGGCTCATGCTGGCGGCTCCTTTTTCAGGAAATTTTGGCCTTGACCCAGCAACAGCTCAGAGCACTGGCAAGACAAAAAAAGT
>DAINRX010000098.1:0-5406 GCA_036741635.1 Nitrososphaera sp. | reverse complement strand
AGTGGCAACTACCTGCCCGCTGTCTACAGGATGCTAGGCGCGCACCTTGAAAGCGGCCGCGCCGTTATCTATGCGGCAGAAGCTGATTTGCCTACCAAGACATCCACCAGAATAAAGCAGTCCGGCATCATCAAAGACGTCAAAAGTTATATCGAAAGCGGGGCACTCACGATTGCAGATATCAGATCGGTATACTCGCCCAAGGCCACGAACCTTGACGGCAAGGCGATGCTTGGCAGGTGGCTAGATCTTGTCGAGCAGGTGCAGCGAAAAAATAAGTTTGGCAGAGTCGTCATAATATCCAGCGGAACCATGGCGTCCTCTGACTCGAGCAGTCTTGAAAGCCTCTTGGCCTACGAGGACAGCATACGCAGGACTGTTGCCGCCAGCATGAGGAAAAGGCTGCTGCTGCAGATCATATGCTGCTACCCTGCTGCATCGATAGCCAGAATGACGCCAAAGTACCTCTTCTCAATAATCAACTCGCATCAGTGCACCATGGGAAGCGACTGGTCGTACAAGGAATGGCGTCCCGGAGACGCCATTGCGCTGATAGGCAGGGGTCTGGACAGGGCCCTTGGCGCGGGCTCGGCCACTCTCATATTCCGGACGCTCAAGCTCATCTACAAGATAGACAGTGACCAGATCATTTCCAGGCCGCAGCTCCTTGAAGACATGCTGCGAAAGGTTGTGGGAGAAAAGGCAGCAGACGTGGCGCTGAAATCTATCTCTGACGAAACGAAAAAGATGATCCAGTCAGGCGGCACAACAACAGCAGCAGTCACCGGTTAAGGTTAATTAAACCTCTTCACAGTACTAGCACACTATTCAATTGGGCGACCTGTTGCAGGAACAAGACCTCGGGCACTGGAGGAGAACCCACTACTCCACAGACATCAGCCCCTCTATCGGCGATAATAGGGAAGTAGTTATCATGGGCTGGGTGGCAAGCGTCCGCGACCATGGCAACATCCAGTTTATCATAGTAAAGGATATGCACGGCGAAATGCAGGTCACTGCAAAAAAGGGCGAGTGCACAGACGAGCTGTTCCATATGGCTAAGGAAGTCAAGGAGCATAGCTCCATCGGTGTGCGAGGCAGGGTAAGGCCGCAGGAAAAGGCGCCAAACGGCGCCGAAGTTGTGCCAGTCGAGTTGAAGGCGTTTTCAATAGCAAAAAAGGCCGCGCCGTTTCTGGTGCAGAGCAAGACCTCTACTGTCGGCATTGACACAAGGCTTGACCTGCGCGCAATTGACCTCCGGCGCAACTACCTCGGCTCGATATTTCAGATTCGCCAGACTGTGCTCAACTCGGTCAGAGAGTTCCTTGCAAGGCAAAAGTTCATTGAGGTCAACACGCCCAAAATGATAGCTACCGCCACTGAAGGCGGCGCAGCGCTCTTCCCGATATTCTACTATGACAGAGAGGCGTACCTTGCCCAGAGCCCCCAGCTTTACAAGGAGCAATTGACGATGGCTTTTGAAAGCGTTTTTGAGATTGGGCCGATATTCAGGGCAGAGCCTTCGCGCACCAACCGCCACCTGTCAGAGGCGATATCAATAGACGTCGAGCGGGCGTTTGTCGACTACAAGGATATTATGTCATTGCTTGAGAGCATGATAGTCAACATCGTGGATTCTATCAAGGAGAAGAACCAGGACGACCTGAGGTACCTGGAGCTGCAGCTGCCAAAGGTAGAGCTGCCGTTCCCCAGATACGCCTACTCTGATCTCATCGACAAGCTGCAGCAGCAGAAAGAGGCCGGCGAGTGCATCCAGTGGGGCGACGACGTTTCGCCGCAGGTGCTAAAGAGCCTGCAGGACGAGCGGCTAAACGGCTTTTACTTTATAATCGACTGGCCGACTTCGACAAAGCCGTTCTACGTCAAGCCCTCTGCCGACGACTCGGGCAGGGTATGCGAGTCGTTTGACCTGATGTACGGCCCACTTGAAATATCGTCAGGCGGCACGAGGATAAACCGCAAGGACCAGCTGGTGGAGCGCATGGCAAAGCAGGGATTAAAACCTGTGGCTTTTGACTACCACCTCAGGGTGTTCGACTATGGCGTCCCGCCGCACGCCGGCTTTGGCCTCGGGCTTGAACGGCTCATGATGGCGCTGACAAAGATTGAAAACATCCGCGATGCCACACTTTACCCAAGGGACATAGACAGGCTGGCTCCGTAGCATGGCAGCAGTCACGAAAGATCAGGTAAAGCACCTTGGCTGGCTTGCAAGGATCGAGCTGTCAGACGCAGAGCTCGATCGTTACACCGCGCAGATAGAGGGGATAATCAAGTATCTTGACAAGCTGGACAGCATACCACTTGAAGAAGCCAAGCCCATAGTGGCGAAAAAAAAGTTCTCGAACTTGCGGGCAGACGAGCCGGCTGCCTTTAAAGGAGACGCCCTTGGGACGAAGTACAGGAAAGACGGCTTTGTGAAAGGGCCGAGGATGGTCTGAATTGGAGCTCTTCAGGCTTTCCGCCGGGCAGGCGGCCGGCGGCATCAAAAGCAGGGAGTTCTCTGCCGAAGAATATGTTTGCCAACTGCTTGAGAGGATCAAAAAGGTAGAGCCCAAGGTAAACGCGTTTGTGACAGTCAACAGCAAGGAAGCGCTTGAGCAGGCGCGGGCGCTCGACAAAAAAATCAGGGACGGTCAAGATGCCGGCGCGCTCGCCGGCGTCGCGTTGAGCATCAAGGACAACATTTGCGTAAAAGGGCTGAGGACGACATGCGCCTCAAAGATGCTTGAGAGCTACGTCCCGCCCTATGACGCGACAGTAGTCAGGAGGCTGAAGCAGGCCGGCGCGATAATAATCGGCAAGGTGAACCTTGACGAGTTTGCGATGGGATCGACGACAGAGTTCAGCAGGCACGGCCCGACGAGAAACCCGTGGGACATCAGCAGGGTGCCTGGCGGCTCGTCAGGGGGAAGCGCCGCAAGCGTCGCCGCACTCGAGTGCGCAGCCTCGCTTGGCTCTGATACCGGCGGCTCTGTCAGGTGCCCGGCCAGCTTTTGCTCTGTTGTCGGGTTAAAGCCGACGTATGGCTTGGTTAGCCGCTACGGGCTTGTGTCGTACGCAAACAGCTTGGAGCAGGTAGGGCCGGTCGGCAGGACAGTGGAAGATGTGGCAGCGGTCATGAACGTCATAGCAGGCATTGACGAACACGACCACACCACTGCTGCAGTAGGCGCAAGGCCGGTGTATTCTGCGGGGCATGGCGGCAAGCAGCAGCAGCAGCTGCTCCGCGTCGGCCTTGTCAAGGAATTTGTGGAAGGCGCAGACCCTGCGGTCGCCAAGGTAATTCATGGCGCAATGGACACGCTTGCAAAGCAAGGCTGCAGATGCGAGGAAACCTCGCTTGGCGCAGTAAAGTATACGCTTGCCTCCTACTACACGATAGCAATGGCAGAAGCAAGCAGCAACCTTGCCAGGTACGACAACGTCCGCTATGGCTTTGACGACCTGAACCCTGAGGGTTACGAATGGAACTCGTATTTTGCCAAAGCGCGCAGCAACTTTGGCGAGGAGGTAAAGAGAAGGATCATTGTCGGCTCGTACGTGCTGTCGTCAGGCTATTACGGCAAGTACTACCTGAAGGCGCAGCAGGTGAGGTCAATCCTCAGGAAGGAATTGAAGTCGCTCTTCAAGCACTATGACGTTTTGATAGGGCCGACGATGCCAATACTGCCATTCAAGATAGGCGAAAAGATAGAGGATGACCCACTCAAGATGTATCTAGTCGACATTGACACTGTGGTGGCAAACCTTGCAGGCAACCCTGCAATTTCGGTTCCTGCAGGCTTTGCTGCTGCTGCTGCTGCCGGTGACGGCGATGGCCTGCCTGTCGGCCTGCAAATGATGGCAGACGAATTCCAAGAGCAAAAGATGCTCGATGCTGCGTTTCTGTTTGAAGGCGCTGCCAAGGTACAGAGGAGCCCCGAGCTGTAATGGAAACGAAAATCGGTCTTGAAATCCACTGCCAGCTGACCGGCGTCAAGAGCAAGCTCTTTTGCTCCTGCAGCTGCGACTACCGCGGCAAGAGCGCAAACGCAAACGTCTGCCCTACCTGCGCAGGTCTGCCCGGCACGCTCCCGCTTCTGAACAGAAAGGCAGTGGAATGCGCAGGCATGATCTCGCTTGCCCTTGGCTGCAAGATACCAGACGAGATCGCGTTCTACCGCAAGAACTACTTTTATCCCGACCTGCCAAAGAACTTCCAGCTGACGCAGTATAACGCCTATGGGATAACGAGCATCGGCGTCGAAGGCAAGCTAGAATATGGCGACGGCGGCAGCAAAAGCACGAGGATAAGGCGCACGCAGCTAGAGGAGGACCCCGGCAGGCTCGTCTACGAGAGCGGCAGCATGGAGACGAGCATCTACACGCTGATTGACTACAACAGGGCCGGCGTCCCGCTGGTTGAGATAGTGACAGAGCCGGACTTTTCTGACCCGAAGGACGTGCGGCTGTTTCTTGACAAGGTAACGTCGATAATAGAGCACTTGGAGGTGTGCGACACAAAGCTGGAAGGATCGGTGCGCTGTGATGCCAACGTGTCGGTCGGCGGCGGCAACAGGGTGGAGATAAAGAACGTTAGCTCGTTTGCCGACGTGGAGAAGGCGCTGCGCTACGAGATAACAAGGCAGAAGACGATGGCTTCGCGCGACATCGAGGTCAAGGCTGAGACCCGTCACTGGGACGACGCAAGAAAGGTGACAAAGGAGTCAAGGACAAAAGAAGAGGAGCAGGACTACCGCTACTTTCCCGAGCCGGACATCCCGGCAGTGGTGCTTGGCAGTGAATTTTCGTCGTCTGTCATGCAATTGATGCCCGAGCTCCCCGATGCCCGCAAGGATCGCTTTGTTTTAGACTACGACCTGTCGGCCCACGTGGCGCAGGTGCTAATCAACAACAAGGAGCTTGCCGACTTTTTCGAGTCTGCCCTGAAGACGTACCACTCGCCCAAGGAGATAGCTAACTGGATAGTCACCGACCTGATGGGATTTATGGACGAAAAGGAAGAGCGGCTCTTTGAGGGCCTGAAGATAGGGCCAGAGCATGTCGCGGATCTGGCAAAGCTGGTTGACCAGAACGTGATAAACAGAGCGACTGCCAAGCAGATCCTTGGCCAGATCGTGAAGACAGGCGAGATGCCTTCTTCAGTGGCAAAAAAGACGCGCGCCTCGATGATAGACGACGCCGGCGCGCTGGCGCAGGCCATCGACTCGGTCTTTCAGTCAGAGCAGGCAGCTGTTCAAGACGCAAGACGCAATCCTAACGCTGCCAACTTTTTGCTTGGAAAAGTAATGCAGCTGACAAGAGGCCGGGCAGACCCCAAGGCAGCGCTTGAACTCATTCAGAAAAAATTGAGCGAGCCTTCTTCTTAGTAGTCGTAGTCGT
>DAINRX010000097.1:0-5448 GCA_036741635.1 Nitrososphaera sp. | reverse complement strand
TTGACTTTGGCAGAGGCAATTACAGCGACCCAGAATTCGTATGGCAGATTCCAGTAGGCGTCACATCCATCAAGTTCTTTAACTCGCCGAACCTTGGCGAGCAGTACCAGAATGACATGTTTGTAGGCGACATAAACGACGGGATACTCTACAATTTCGATCTCAATGAAAATAGAACAGGCTTGGAACTTGATGGAGCGCTGGCAGACAAAGTGGCAAACAGCAACGATGACCAGAGTGATATCATCTTTGGCACCGGGTTTAATGGCATTACAGACATAGAGGTCGGACCTGATGGCTACCTATACATACTGTTGTATGGAGGAACCATATACAGGGTAGTTCCATAAGAAGAAGAAGCAGCAAATAATTAAATGGAAAAAAAGAGAGAGAGAACGATAACAATGGCTGCTGCCCCGACTATGTGTCTATTAACGCACAAGCATTAATCAATGATCTTTGATTATCCGGATTTTATCCAGATAAACAATAGACTTGGCGTGTACCCGGAGACACCTATCGATTATGCGTCAGGCAAGATAATAACTGGAGTAAAGAACCTGCGCGAAGGGCTCGATCCAGATGTCCTCGCATACTGGTACAAGCGGGTCGAGGACAGGTCAAGGGAAGTTGTCCCGCCGCACCTCAAGGACAGGGTCCACTTTGAGCAGGACAGGATCCTGTGGATGAAGTTCAAAATGGATGTCTCAAAGAGGGCGGTACCGTACGTCATGCAGGTAATAGAGGAATACATACCCATGATGCCCTACTCGACCGGCCTGTATTTCAGGAAAGTTCAGGAAATACTGACAGACGAGATGAACAAGGAGCTTCGCTAGTCATCTAGAATTATTTCCGCCAAAGAGCCGCTAAAGTCGCTCGAGTGGATCCTTATTTTTCCCTTCACCATGTCAGTCAAGAGCGATGTGAGTCTGCCCGCGGTTTCCTTGTCTTTCAGCACCACCGCATGAGACGACCTGTCCTTCAATTGTATGACAACTTCGCTGCCCACACTGGCGGCAACGCCGGCGACCCACACAGTGTTGTCCTTTTGCATCGACACGAGGCCTGCCAGCTTTTCCGCTTCGTAGCGGTCGTCGCATTCGAATTTTATGGTTTTCATTTTATTTTTCAAAGGGCTTTTCGTCGTACATGAACCTGTCAACTACATCCTTGGCCTTTTCGCGCCGCTTCTTGAACTCGATTACGAACGGCTTGGCACCCTTGGCAAGGTCTGCCTTGCACTCGCCGCACAGGAGGTTGCCACTCTTGCACTTGAGCAGGCGCTCGTCTGACTGCTTTTCAGTGTCGAAAAAGTAGCGCAAGTACCAAAAGACTGGACAGCCGGGGGCGTTTGCGCCAAGCTGGCGCTGGAGCGCCACGGTGGGCTGGCCGCCAGTAAACGCCATCGAGACTTTCTTGTCAACGATCTCAGGCTCGTCTGTAGTAAAGATCGCAGTCTCTGGCTTGGACGAAGACATCTTGCCCAGCATGCCAAGGCCGGGCAGGAACTTGCTGTGTATCTGGGCAGGCTTGTAGTATCCCATCCTGTCGGCAACGTCCCTTGTCATGCGCCAGTACGGATCCTGATCGATGGCTGCGGGTATCAGCACAGGGACAGGCTTGCCTTCAATTATAGAGGGCAGAAAACACGGCGCCGCCTGAATCGGAGGGAATCCAATCATGCCAATGTTGGTAGAGTTTGTAAAGCCAAAGACCGCCTTGGCTGTTGAAAACGTGATCCTCTTTGCAATCTCGGTTGCGATTGGATACAAATGCCCGATGTGCTTTGTATCCACGATTATCTTGGTCTTTTTTGGGTTGAACCCTATAGCAATGATGTCAAGTATGTTTTCATAAGTGTAATTCGCGATCTCCTCTCGCGTCCTGTCCTGCCCATAGAGGAACTTTTCGTCGTCTGTCAGCTGGAACAGCAGCTTCGAGTCAAATTTATCCTGCAGATATTTGGTGAATATCCAGGGCATGAGGTGTCCCATGTGAACCATGCCCGACGGCCCCCTGCCGGTGTAGAGGTAAAAGCTCTCGCCCTTTTGCTTTTGATCCAAGATCCAGTCAAAGTCGCGGTGTGAGAAAAAGTAGCCCAGCTTGAGCATCGGATGGATCTCGCCTGTCATGCTCTTGACTTTCTGGAGCAGCTCGGGGGTTATTGGCTGCGTACCAAACTTTTCGATCAGCTTGCCATAGTCTACCTCGCCCTCGACTTCCCAAGGTGTGACTGTAAAGTCGCCCTTGCTCTGATCGTTGCTGTCGGCCTGATCCATCCTTGCTGCAAACAAGTCGTTAAACGTTTAAAAAGTCTTCCACTGTCAGAACCTTGACAAATGAGTACTGGTGCGCCGGCTCTTCATCCAATCGAGCAGGCTATACTCAAAGCGTTGAGCAACAGCAAGCCAGCCTCTGTCGAGAGGCTTGCAGAGGCGACTGGCCTTGAGATTGATCAGGTCCGGCGCGGCGTGGAATGGCTCAAGTTCAAGAACCTGATAACGCTTGATGAATCTTCTACTTTCATCATTTCGCTTGCGGCCGGCGGTCAGACCGCGGTGCAGTCGGGTTTGCCTGAGCGGAGATTAGTCAATGCAATAAAAGAAGGCAAGAGCACAATGGCGGAGATTCTTGCAAGCGGCAGGCTGAAAAACGACGAAGTAAATGCAGCAGTTGCAGCTGCCAAGCGCAACAAGTGGATCCAGTTTGTGAACGGCAGCAGGATGGCTCTTGTAGGTTCTGCCAGCAACAATTCTGCCGAAGAAGTTCTGCTCCAAAAGCTGGCATCCTGGGGTAGCATTGAAGTATCGAAATTAACAGAGGGAGAAAAGCAAGGACTGGAGTCGCTGAAAAAGCGTCCCGACTATGTTGTGCAAAAGGAGCAAAAGAGTGCCCAGATTTCTCTTGCTGATGCAGGCAGAGCCTTGCTTCATACCCTCGATGAAGAGCAGGCGGAACGCCGGCTTACTGCAGAAATGATCACGTCTGGCAAGTGGAGAGATGTCAAGCTCAGCGCGCTTGACGTCGAGGCACCAGCGCCGGCAGTTTTCCCTGGAAGGCGCCACCCGCTGGTGGACATCATTGAAGAAGTAAAAGAGATCTTTGTCGGCCTAGGGTTTGCAGAGATTGACGGTCCGATAGTGCAGTCTGGATTCTGGAACTTTGACGCGCTATTCACCCCGCAGGATCATCCTGCAAGGGAGATGCAGGACACATTCTACATTTTGGGACAGAGGCAGTCAATACCTGCAAGCAAGGACCAGATCGCAAAGGTTTCTCGCGTCCACCAGCAGAGATGGAGCGCTGAGTGGGACGCCAAAGAAGCAGAACGCATGGTTCTGCGCACGCATACCACCCCTGTGACGCTTCAGCACCTTGCAAAGGTCAAGCCTGAAGTGGGCCGGTTCTTTTCTGTAGGCAGGGTCTTTCGCAACGAAAAGGTGTCGTACAAGCACCTTGTCGAGTTTCATCAGGTGGAAGGCGTCGCAACCGCGCCGGGCGCATCCTTGCGCGACCTAATGGGCCTGCAAAAAGAATTCTATGCCAAGATGGGCATCAAGAAGATCAAATTCTGGCCCACATTCTTTCCGTACACCGAGCCGTCGTTGCAGAGCATGGTCTACAATGAAAAACTGGAAAAATGGGTCGAGCTGTTTGGCATGGGCATTTTCAGGCCAGAGGTGACAAAGCCGCTTGGGATAAAGAACCCGGTGCTTGCATGGGGCGGAGGACTTGAGAGGATTGCCATGCTTCGCTTTGGACTTGACGACGTGCGCGAGCTGTACAGCAGCAGGCTTGCGTGGCTCAGGAGCGTGCCAAGATGCCAGTTGTAAATGTGGCAATAGAAAGGCTGAAGAAATTCGTCCCCGGCGCCAAGGTGGACAAGGTGCTCGACCTGCTTCCGTTTATTGCGCTTGACATCGAAGGCATTGACAATAACGTCATCAAGGTGGAATACAACCCGAACAGGCCGGACTTTTCGTCTGACTATGGCATTGGCAGGGCGCTGCGCGGACTGCTTGAAATCGAAACAGGGATGCCCAAGTTCAGGCTGGCTGGCAGGAGCGGCTATACTGTCAAGGTAGATCAATCAATCGAGAAGACAAGGCCGCACATTGTGGCGCTTGTAGCCAAGAACGGGAGGCTTGACGACGAGACGATAAAGCAGTTTATAGCCATGCAGGAAGACCTCGACAACGGCATTGGCAGGAGGCGCAAAAAGACTTCAATCGGGATACATAACCTTGACGCCATCCGCTTTCCCGTCACCTACAAGGCGGTCCGCTCTGACTATTCTTTTGTTCCCCTTGGCGAGTCTTCAGAGCAGTCGATAGATGATATCTTGAAGGAATCTGAAATTGGCAGGCAGTACGGCCATATTCTGGAGAAATCTGACAAGTATCCTCTAATTGTTGACAGGGAAGGCACTGTCCTTTCGTTCCCGCCGATAATCAACGGCAACGCGACAAAGGTTGACGAGAAGTGCCGCAACCTCTTTGTCGAGGTCACAGCCACCGACCAAAAGGCAGCTGAAGATGTACTTGCAATTATTGCTGCCACGCTGCACGACGCAGGTTTTGAAATAAGGACGGTGTCAATAAAAAGCGGCAATAAAAAGATCGAAACCCCGCAGATGAAGGCGAGCGAAATTTCCGTCGATATCGACTACATCAACAGCATCCTCGGACTCAAACTTAGGGCAAAGGAGATTGTCAGGTGCCTGAAGAAGAGCAGGCTTGACGCAAAGGCAACTGGCAAAAAGATCGTGTGCACAGTGCCGCGCTACCGCACAGACATAAGCCACCCGATCGACATTGCGGAAGAAGTAGCGATAGGGTACGGCATATACAACCTAGAGCCAACGTTCCCGGCTGCAAGCACAGCAGGACAGAGAAATCCCCTCTCTGGCTATTTTGCAGCAATCAGAGAAGCCATGACTGGCCTTGGCATGCTCGAATCGCTCAGCTTTTCGCTGACAAGCACAGAAGTTCAGTACAAATCGTTTGGCAGGCTTGCCGAAAATGTGCTTTCTGTAGACGGCTCAAAGAGCATCGAGCACGAAATCCTACGCGACTCGCTTGTCCCGTCGCTCCTTCAGTCGCTTTCGCGAAACGTGCATGAGGAATACCCCCAGCGGCTGTTTGAAATAGGCAAGACCTTCTCCCGCAAGGAAGGCGCGATAATCGAAAATTGGAGTGTGGGTGCGGCAGTGGCGCACGCTGACGCTGATTACACAGAAATCAAGTCTGCGATGCAGGCGCTGCTAAAGTCATGCTTCGGCATGGACGTTGAAACGAAAGCATCAGAAAATAATCCATTTTTTATAGCTGGCAGGTGCGCCGACATAATCGCCGACAACAAGGTTGTTGGAATGATAGGTGAAATGAAGCCGGCGGCACTAGAGGCCTTTAAGATGAGAGTACCAATGGCTGCATTCGAGATAAA
>DAINRX010000096.1:0-5604 GCA_036741635.1 Nitrososphaera sp. | reverse complement strand
TAGCTACCCAAAAGAAAATGGAGAGCATTATTCCGAGTACGGCGCAGATCATGCCTCCAAGGTGATAGAGTACCACGGCGTCACTATGAACCATGTGTTGGCAAGCATGTCCACGCACCAGAGGTACGAATACCCGCATGAAGAGGTTGGACGGGAGACGAGGTACTTTTGGGATGGCGCTTACCTTAGCAACACCACGCCGCTCCGGGAAGTCCTGCAGTACCACAAGGACTACTGGCACAAAGTCCACGGACCCGACAGAGATGCTTCCGACCTTGAAGTGTGTACATAGTGAACCTTTATCCTGCAATAGAAAAGAAGCTTCCGCAGGATCCTGACTTGATACTTGGCAGGGAAATAGATATCAAGTTCCACGACCGGACAAAGTACGACCTCAAGGTTGCAGAAATGACCACAGACTATATCGACATTATCAAGGAATTGCGCGACATTGCTCAGGACAGAGAACTGCCGAAACAGGCCAGAGAAATCCTGTCAAAAAAGATCAAAGATATCTTGGACAAAGATGCAAAAAGCAAAAAAGCGCAATGACGACCCAAGAAAAAGGCGCGAGCTATTGGAAGGGCGGTTTGCCGTAACAAAGACAGTCTACGTAGAGCGCGAAGACGACGGGGACGCCATCCTCAGCAAGGCATTTGACTTTTCACGAATAACCATAGACGACCTACTGCAGAAAGGATACGACGCAGGCGAGGACGAATATACGACAAAGCGGCGAAAAAGTAAAAACCGGCCGCAGAGCATCGACCAAGATTCAAGCGACCGGGTTAAAGTTTACGACCGATAATCTTAAAACTTTTGATATCTGAATATTCTGTCGGAAATAATTAATGTGAAATTCCTCTTTGTAACGCTAGAGGCTCTAAGTATAGATCTTGCGTACGCCATACGCCAAGAAGGCAACGAAGTGAAATTCTTCATTCAGAGTGCGACAGAAAAGGACGTCGGTGATGGTTTTGTGGAAAAAATTGATTCGTGGGAAGACCAAGTAGACTGGGCCGACGTCATTGTTTTTGACGACATCGGGTTCGGCAGGACTGCTGACAAGTTGAGAGCAGAGGGCAAGAAGGTGGTAGGCGGCAGCGCGTACACCGACAGGCTTGAAAATGAAAGGGAATTTGGCCACCAAGAGCTTGGAAAAGCCGGCGTCTCAGTCCTTCCAAGCTGGAACTTTTCGGATTTTGAGGAGGCAATCAAATTCGTTCAGAACAATCCGGGAAGGTACGTGGTAAAGCCCAGCGGCAAGGCGCAGAATGAAAAAGAGCTGCTGTTCGTGGGTCAGGAAGCTGACGGCAACGACGTGATCAACGTTCTAGCGCATTACAAAAAGAACTGGTCGAACAAGATAAAGATATTCCAGATACAAAAGTACTCGGCAGGGGTTGAGGTTGCTGCAGGAGCATTCTTTAATGGAAATGAGTTCATCCAGCCTGTAAACATAAACTTTGAGCACAAGAGGCTGTTCCCGGGCGAAATTGGCCCCAGCACGGGCGAGATGGGAACTCTCATGCGATGGTCTGAGCGGAGCAGGATCTTTGAGCTTACCCTTGAAAAAATGAAGCAGAGCCTTGCCGCTGCCAATTACGTGGGCTATATTGATGTCAACTGCATAGCCAACGGGACTGGGATACACCCACTCGAGTTCACGTCACGCTTTGGCTACCCGACAATATCTATTCAGATGGAAGGGATCACGAGCAAGCTGGGCCAGTTCTTTTATTCCCTTGCTAGCAGCGAAAACCTCAGGCTTGAAACAAAGAAGGGCTTCCAGGTTGGAGTGGTTATTGCGGTTCCGCCGTTCCCCTTCAACGACGACAGAACGTTCAGGAAATTCTCAGAAGACGCAGCGATCCTCTTCAATAACCAGCACCTTGACGGAGTGCACCTTGGAGAGGTCAAGCGCGACGGGAGCGACTGGCGAATCGCAGGAAGGTCGGGCTATTCGCTGGTGGTTACCGGCTCTGGGGATACTACCGAAGAAGCCAGAAACAAGGCATACAAGAGGGTGAAAAACATCATGATACCAAACATGTTTTACAGGACGGACATTGGCAGCAGGTGGATCGAGGATAGCGATCTCCTGCTTTCCTACGGCTATATGTAAAAATCAAAGTGGGCCCAAAGGGATTCGAACCCTTGGCCGACCGGTTATGAGCCGGTCGCTCTAACCAGGCTGAGCTATGGGCCCAAGTAAAAAATCGTAAAGGCAGAGTATGTATAAAGGTTTGGAGAATTAGCAGTGCATCCCGCTACCGACGTACTTTTCCTGGACAGAGTCGAGCAGCATGTTCTGCGCCTTCAGCGATTCAACTGCTGCATTGAATGCCGTCTGCCGCCTTTCCTCAGGGATTTTCTGCAATATCTCTCTCCACACCTGCGCGTGCCTCACGTCAGCCTCTTCGTGAATTTCGAAATATTTCGTCGCCTCTTCGCTATCCATACCGTAGAACCTTTTCAGCCCATCGATTTTCGATCTGCTTATTTTTGGCAGCTCGGCTTCGTAGGCGTACATTGCGGCCACCGCCTCTTCAAAAGAAGATCCCATGAGCTTTTGTAAGAGCGCCATAGCCTCGTTTATCTTCTCTGCGCCTTCATGACCTGCAAGGTCGTCCCTTGAAACACCCAGCGCGGTTGCAAACCTAACCCACGGCTCAATGTGCTCGGCTTCCTCTCGGGCGTTATTAGCGATATCGACCTTTAATGCTGGATCTGCCGCCGCTGAGGCTATGCTTTCCACAAAGCCCGGCACCGCCTTGACCAGCTGGAAATACTCCTTCGAATACCCCTGCAGGTGATCGACCGTCAGCTTGCCCTCTGACCACATCTGGTAGAACGCGTGTTTGAGCAGGCTGCGCTTTTCAATTTCAGAATCGATCGTTTGAACAATATTTTCCATGGGTAACATCATTTCTCCCTCATAGAAAAACCTTATGAAAAATGAGCAAGAAAGGATTTTATGTGAAGGTTCTTACAAATTCTAGAAGTGCTCCGGTGGTGTAGTAGCCGCATGGCTGCACAGTCCGGTCAAGCATTGTGGCCTTTCGAGTCGCAGATCCCGGGTTCAAATCCCGGCCGGAGCACTTTACACAATCCGCTGCAGCAACGATGGTTACCGTATTTTCTGCCAGAATTAAGCATCCCAAGTCCTAGAACAGTAAATTAATATGGTCACCAGTTTGAAATACGCTCAGGGATAGAGCTAGTTTTTGAGCAGGAGAAACATCGAGGCTAACCCTTTAACCGAGCAATTTGCCGACCACCTTGCCAAGATTGACGACGCGCTCAAGCGCGAGCTCGACCTTTATTCTTGGTCGGAGTTCCACGCGCCGCTGCGCTACGCCTGCGAGGGAGGCAAGCGCATAAGGCCGCTCATACTCCTGCTTTGCGCCGAATGCGTCCAGTCAAAAAAACCGGACGCAGACGCCTACCTTGCCGCCTCAGCCATTGAGCTTTTGCATACCGAGTCGATAATCCATGACGACATTATCGACGAGGAGAACCTTCGGCGCGGCAAGCCGTCGTTCCATGTAAAGTATGGCTACAACAGCAGTATCCTCACCGCCGACTTTGTGCTTGGCATCATACTCAACATCGGGTCCAAGTTGAAAGACCTAAGGATACTGAACGAGCTTTCAAACGCAGCCACTCGCATGAGCGAGGGCGAAATGATGGAGATAAGGCTTGGCAAGGAGCCGGACATCAGCGAAGACGACTACATCAAGGTGCTCGAGTACAAGACTGCCTCGCTGTTTGAAGCATCTGCAAGGATTGGCGCGATAATTGGCGGCGGCACTGAAGACCAAGTGCACGCCATGACCTCGTTTGGCAACCTGCTTGGCATCGCATACCAGATACACGACGACCTTATCGACTACAATAACGAAAACAGGCTGTTCAATATGCTTGTCAAAAAGAATAAATCAAAGGAGTTTGTCGATCGCATGGACAAGCTCTACCAATTATATGCAGCCAAGGCAAAGAATGACCTGCGCAAGATATCGGCAGAGAGTGAGGCCAAGCGTCATCTGGAGCATCTGACCGACCTAGCATCCGTGCAGTTTTAGAACAGGGTCTTCTTTGACAGCCATGGTCTCAGCACCCTTATGATTGACGGCATGAGGACATGGGTCATGAGCAGCAACATGATTGCGACTACCAAAAGCATCCTAGACAAAAACGGGAGTTGTCCTTCTGTAACCTGCTGTATCGCAGGGATCAGGGTGGTAAGCAGGATGGAAATGATGCCGGCCGGCCGTCACTATCGCCATCTTGTAGTGTGGGGGGCGCGGCTGGCCTGCTGCCATTGGTGCCGTGCGGCGTAAACCAGAGCTCCAGGTTCGACTGCATCTCCACCTTGGGCTCACCTTCGATCACATCCTTGCTTTTTTCAAGCCACTTTTTCCTTTCCTGCGATCTTTCCCATTTCTGCAGGTTTTCGTAGGTGTTGAAACGGAATATTATGACGTATGACGTACCCTAGCAGGGACGAAGGGTCTGCTGGCGCCGGATAATGTTTACGTCCATGTGGCCCTCAAACCTCATGGCCTCGTTGATCATATGCCTTCCATCCACTCCTCAAACTCCCTTATCCTGCTCTTCTTGGCAATTCTAGTTACGATTACTACGGCGATCGGCTCATTCTTGCCACTAGGAGCTAGATTCATCACAGCATATACTATTGGACTCAACGGCTAATAACCTGCACAGGTCGCGGACGTGCGACTTTCTGGCTAACCTAGCCTGATGGCATGGGAATCAGGGAGCTCAGATCAGGTACTGCCTGGGATGCAAAGTAAAGAATTGGTGTATAATAGATGCCAAAGCCCACCATGAACACTATTGCAAACACGAGCACTGCAACGATGGCTCTGGGCTCCTTTACCTTGCTCATGTCCGGCGCCTCTTCCATGTACATCTTTCTGATTATCCACGCGTAGTAGCCGAGCGAGAGCGCGCTGTTGAGGACGCCTGCGATGGCAAGCCATGGGCCCCATTCGACAAGCGGCCCGCTGTTGATGCCTGCTTCAAAGAGCGTCAACTTGCTCCAAAAGCCGTTGAGCGGCGGAACTCCGGCAAGCGCAAGGAGCGATATCGAAAGCGCGACTGCAGTTATTGGCATCCTCTTGCCCAGGCCGCGGTACTTTTCGAGGCTGTAGCTAGCAAGCGCGGTCGCCACCGCGGCTGCGGCAATAAAGCCAGCAGACTGCATGACTGCGTGATTGATTATGTGGAAAAGCGAGCCTGTGAGCGCCTGGTCAGAGTATGGGGCGAGCGCGATGCCTATCATTATGTAGCCTGCCTGGGCGATGCTAGAGTATGCGAGAATCCTTGGCACGCTCCTCTGCACCAGCGCGCCGAGGTTGCCAAGTGTCATTGTAAAGACCGCGACAATAGCAAGGGCGAGCGTCCAGTCGAGGTTGAGGGCGAACATGCCCAGCACAATGACCCGGATAGCCGCGGCAAAGCCGGCCTTCTTGGTGCCTGCCGCTAGGAGCGCCGCTATCGTGGTAGGTGAGCCCTCGTACGCGTCCGGCAGCCACATGTGAAATGGCACTAGGCCCATCTTAAAGCCAAAGCCTGCGA
>DAINRX010000095.1:0-5642 GCA_036741635.1 Nitrososphaera sp. | reverse complement strand
AAAAGTAGCGGGCCCGGTGGGCTTCGATCCCACGACAACTGGCTCCGGAGGCTTGTGCTTCTTTTTGAAAGAAACAGCACCCTGTCCTGACTAGGCGACGGGCCCTTGCTATGTCGTAAAGTTTTCGTATATATGAAACATGCCGTAAGACCTTTGCAGCGTCCTCACCGGCAGAGACTGGCACGTGCCATTTCAAAACTTTAATTCGCACGGACACGTAGCATAATCTCATGGACATGTCTTCTAGCTGCGGAACGTGTGGGAAGAAGACACAAGACTACCCGATATTTTGCTACATGTGTGACGATTATTTTTGTTCAGAAGCTTGCCATCTTCAAAAGCATGCAAAACCATGGCAAAAGTATTGATGACGTCAGCATCCACATACGTAACTTCTGTATGTGTGTGTGTGTGCTAGTAGCCAATCCTGATTTCTATCCACGCTCATGGGCAGCAAATGCAGGTATTACATAAACAATGCACTTTTATTGTAATGATTATATTGTTTTGCAAAAATAACAAATTCTTTGCAAACTATAGTATCTATTTCCAAAAGTTATTTATTCTAGGCTTGCCATGAGGATGACGTGTACGCCAAGCTTTGTAACATTGAAATTTTATCAAGCTACATCAAGGAGGTCTCGATGGGCGACATGCTCACTGTTCAGGCGCTCATTACAAACCCGCTCGACTGGCAGCACTTTTACGAAAAGATCACTGTCATCAGACAGGGCGACAGGACCGACTTTACGGTAGTCACCCGGGAGGGCGACAGGCTGGTCGGCAGCGGCGACATCGTCGAGCTCGAAAAGTGGAGCAACCGCGGCCAGTACGGCTTCAAGGTGAAGGTGATGGTCAAAAAGCAAAAGTCGCTCACCGACCGCCGGATAAGGGGCCCGGGCAAGACTGCCAAGGCGCCAGCCAAAAAGAAGCCTGAAGAGCTCGCCAAGGTTCCGCAGGTCGTGCCTGCGGCAGCCACTACTACTGCTGCAATAACCCTGCAGGACATGGCCAATTTCAGGGAGATGCTGAAGAGCTCGCTCACGATGGACATATCCAAGTAGCTGCTGAGAATTCAGCTCCGCTGCTTACAGCTTGCAGCCCTGTATGAACGCTCAAAGTGCAAGGCAAGCAGAATTAATCAGCTATCCCCGCGTTAATACCCGCGGTGATCTGCTGAAAAAATGGTCGACATAGTAAGTTCGATACTGCTCGTGGCGCTCGGGTTCGCTCCGACCCTTGGCGCTCTGGAAATGGCGTGGAGGATGGGCAGGGCAATAGCAAGGCGCGGCGAAGCCCCGCGCATAGTGGCATAGCCGCCACTGCCCCTCTCTTTTTTGGGCTACACTTATAACGTTCAAGCTGTGCTTTTTTCTCATTGCCAATCAAGGTCTTCGCGGTAGACATAGACGGCACCCTTACCGAGAATGGTGGAGGCGTCATACACCTGGCCGCGCTTGCAAAATTGCGCCACCTTGAAAAGCTGGGCTACAACGTCGTCTATGTCACCGGCAGGTCTTCAGTCGAGGCGTACGTGCTTGCAGTGTTTGGCGGCACTACCAGAATCGCCGTGGGCGAAAACGGCGGCGCGATAACAATCGCTCCGCAGGAGCACAAGTTATTGGCAAGCAAGGACAAGTGCCTGCAGGGCTATGAAATATTGAAAAAGAGCCTTGACGGCGTGCAGCAAAAGCCCATCTTTCCCAGAATGACTGAGGTGGTGTTGCTTCGCACATTTGACCTGAAGGAGGGCCAAAAAATTTTGGACGAGCACGACCTGCCGCTTTACCTGTCAGACAGCAAGTACGCCTTTCACATCAACGAAAAAGGAATCGATAAGGCACATGGGCTGAAAGAGGCATTGAAGATGCTAAAGGTTGGCCCTGAAGAAACGGTGGCGATAGGCGACAGCGAGACCGATGTCCCGATGTACGACATTTGCAGTTGCAGCGTCGCCCTTGGGCACGCCGAGGACGGCGTCAAAGCTAGGGCGACGCACGTGGTGAGCGGGCGGGAAGGCGCCGGCCTTACAGAAGCTATCGACCTAGTTGCGTTCAACTACTTGGGGGTGAAGGCATGACGTTCCGGCTTTTGAAGGAGCAGGCGCGGAGGGCCGTCGAGTCGGCAGTCGCGGCAGCAGACTACCCTTCAGTCGAGTTTGACGTGTCAGAGCCGCCGCGAAAAGAGTTTGGCGACCTCACGTGCAATGTGACATTCCAGCTGAGCAAGCACACAAAAAAGCCGCCGGCCAAGATTGCGGCCGAGCTGGTTGAAAGGATAAAGCCGAGCATCCAAGATACGTTCGTCCTATCAGTCGAGCCGCACCCTGCGGGTCACATCAACTTCAAGGCAGACTATGCCAAGATCTCAACAGCCACGCTGGCGCAGGTCCTAAAAAATTCCGACACATATGGATACTATGACTCGGGGAAGGGGCAGCGAGTCGTCATCGAGCACACAAGCGTCAACCCGAACAAGGCGCTGCACGTAGGCCACATGCGCAACGTGATAATTGGAGACGCGCTGTACCGCATAATGAGCGCCACGAACCACAGGACGACGGTGCTCAATTACGTCGACGACTCGGGCCTGCAGGTCGCCGATATAGTGGTAGGCTTCAAGTTCGCCGGCTTTCCTGTCGAGCCGCCAGACAGGAACCAAAAATTCGACCACTACTGCGGCGACGACGTGTATGTCAAGATAAACGAGATGTACGAAAAGGATCCGCAGCTTGCGGAAAAGCGCAAGCTAGTGCTGAAGGAAATAGAGGAAGGCAAATCCGAGATCGCCCGCTTTGCGTCTGAAATCACGCTTCGAGTCCTGAAAGAGCAGCTAAAGACCTGCTGGCGCATGAAGGCGCGCTACGACCTCTTAAATTTCGAGTCGCACATTGTCGTTTCAAAATTGTGGGGCAGGGCGTTTGAACTGCTAAAGAAGAATGGCATTGCCCGGTTCGAGACGGAAGGCAAGAACAAGGGCTGCTGGGTGATTAAGGCCAAGGACGAGGAAGACAAGGTTATAGTGAGGAGCGACGGCACGACCACCTACATCGCAAAGGATATCCCCTATGCCGCCTGGAAGCTCGGACTCGTCGACGACCCGTTCTCGTACCGCAAATTCATGGACCAGTGGGACGGCTCGACCCTCTACACAACGGCGCTTGACGGCAGCAGCAGCAGTAGCAACAGCGGCGGCAAGGTAGACAAAAAATTCAGCGGGGGCGAGCGGGTGATAACGATAATCGATTCGAGGCAGGCGCGCCTGCAGAGGATAATATCGCAGGTGCTCTCGCAGATAGGCGCAGGCGGCCGAGAGTACTACCACCTCGGATACGAGTCCGTCACGCTCAGCTCCGAGACTGCCAAGACGTTTGGGATCGACATCGGCGACCGGCAGTTCATGCACATGTCTGGCAGAAAGGGCATCTACGTCAATGCCGACTATGTCCTCGACACGCTGCACGCTAAGGCGTACGAGGAGGTCAAGACAAGAAACCCCGACTTTACAGAGCAGCAGCTGAACGGCATTGCGGAAGAGATTGCGATCTCTGCCATACGATACAACATAATCAAGCAGGACTTGGACAAGATAATCACGTTTGACGTCAAGGAGTCGCTGAGTCTCGAAGGAGACACAGGACCGTACCTGCAGTACGCCTACGCAAGGTCGCAGAGCATTTTGGAGAAATCGGGCCAGAGCGTAAATAACGACGCCGCACGGTTCGACCTCCTGACGCACGAGTCCGAGATCGCAGTCATAAAAGAGATAGCCAAGCTCGACCTTGTGGTAGAAGACGCAGCCAGGTCGCTGTCGCCCAAGTCGCTTGCCCGCTACGCCTACTCGCTTGCGACGATGTTCAACCTCTTTTACGAAAAGGTGCCGGTCCTGAAGGAAGAGAACGCCGATGTCAGGATGGCGCGCCTTGCGCTTGTCAGGGCTTTTGGCGTAACTCTGAAAAACGCCCTTGTGATGCTGGGCATAACCGCGCTTAAGCGGATGTAACAAACACAGATGCTAGTGCCGGTGAATGGTGGTTTCCCTGACCGCCTTGCTGTTCTCTCGCCGTAGTACTGTGGCTTTGTGCAGAGGCTCTTGTTGTAGCAAGGGCAATGAAAATCGATCAAGCCGACGAATATCGCCCTATCGCATGACATACACACCTTCATGCCCTTCGAATAGTCTATCTTTCTCAAAGGAGTATATAGTTTGGATGCTTTTTCTGCAGATGCTCCTGCACGACATGCCAGTTGCGGTAAAGCAAGGGTCAGTGGTTAATTATGTAATGTATATAGGAATTGTAGCAGACATTCTGTTTTTAGATTGATTTTTATGCCCTGCATTATTTTGCTATCGCTGTACACATACACATTGAAGATACAGGAAGGGTCGTACGTCTTGCTTTTCCACACGCCGCGCAAAAAGTGGCTTGCCAAGGTAACCCTTGAGAAAAAGCTCCACACGCACCTAGGCATCATCGACATTTCCTCAGTCATTGGCATGGAGTACGGCTCGGCCGTCAGGACTACTGAAGGCAAGCTCATTTTCCTGATAGAGCCCACTATTCACGACTTTATCATGAAGTCGGAGCGCAGGACGCAGATCGTCTACCCAAAAGACCTCGGGTATATCGCCGCTCGCACCGGCCTCAAGAATGGCTCAAAGGTGCTGGAAATTGGCACCGGCAGCGGCGCGCTTGCCACCTTTATGGCGAGCATAGTCAAGCCTGACGGCCATGTCTACAGCTACGATGTCAACCCCGAGTTCATGGAGATAGCAAGGCGCAACCTGGAAAAGGCAGACATGTCAAGCTTTGTTACAATGAACCAGCACGACCCGCACCAGGGAGTCGACGTAAGGGATGCCGACGTCGCAATCGTCGACCTTGGCGATCCGTGGACAGTGCTTGACCAAGTGCATGACGCGCTCAAGGGCAGCGGCGCGTTTGTCGCCATCTGCCCAACCATGAACCAGATCGAAAAGACCGCTGCTGAGTTAAAGAAAAGTGGCTATGCGGACATTGACTGCGTCGAGCTAATGATCCGCAACATGGAGGCGCGGGAGGGCATGACCAGGCCCTCGATGAGGATGATAGGCCACACGACGTACCTGGTGTTTGCAAGAAAAGTGCAAAAGCAGCAACAGCAAGCCGAGGTAGCCGAGGAAGAAGGAGAAGCGGAAGAAGGCGAGGAAGCCGCAGAATAAAGAAAGAAGGCGCACACTCTTTCTAATCCGAGAAACGAAACACTGTTTAAATTTTCCCGGGTGTCGCTTACAGCTGGCGACTGCAACGACACTTCTTGGGGCCAAGCAGAGCGCGGCGCAATCTCTTCTAGCAAGGTTGCTAACATGCCTGCCTGGCCTCAAAGGTATTACACTAATACAAAGTGTCGGCTGCACTGCCTTATTGTAGCATGGACAAGCAACCAGAGCACAGCTTTTTCAAAAAATACAGGGACGCAATCTTGTTCAACAGGAACCTGATCAGTGCCGGCGCCGGCGGCTTTATCGCCAGCGCGCTCATTTCGCAGCTGTATTATTCGCAGTACGACAGCGGCGACTTTGCCACCTCGGTAGTGGCGCTTGCCACAGAGTATGCAGTCTACGTCCCGCTCTTTGCACTGCTGTTCTATGTCGACAACAGG
>DAINRX010000094.1:1208-5745 GCA_036741635.1 Nitrososphaera sp. | reverse complement strand
CGCAACTCTCTTGTTCATCCTTAGTTAACTAGTCGTCAGCACAGCTAGCTATGCATATATAGCTAGATACACTTTTCTGGTAGCCGGAATCGTGTACCTGATATATGGTGTAAAAAGAACGGGAAAGGGTGCCCTCCAGCAATCAGGAACTGCTGTAGGCCAAGCTGAATAAGCTGGGCGTCGACATCAACAGGCTAAAGAGGATAGAGGCAACAGAGATGGAGCTTGAAGGATTGCTTGACGGCCTTTTGCGATTGCGTGACCGCAAGCTGATCCGGTTCGTTTCGACACTTATTCAAAGCAGCACCGGCTAGTGATCAAGCCGCTTGATGGTTGCGGACATGTCCAGTGTTACAACTGGCGGATCAGTCAGCGCAATGGCGGCAAGGACATTGTCCAGCTGCTCCAGCCTGCACTTGATGATTATTGTCGTCGCGCCGTCAGAGCGCACCAACCTTATCGATGCCTTTTCCGCTACGACGTGGCCGAAAAGCTCGATGCAACGCCTTGTTATCGAGTTAACTGCTGCATCGACGACCTGGCCGCCGTGCATTATGGTCAAGTAGCGCGTCTTTGCCCTCCTCCTAAGCATCAGGCAATCATCACCCTCCCCGACAGCCTTGCCTCAAGCCACTCGTTCATTTCCTGCCAGTGCCTCCGCGGCTCAATTCCGCAAATTTTCAGTATTGCGTCAAGGCACGGGCCGGAAACCATTTCATTTGTGGAATTTGCGCCACTTGACAGGATGAACTGGCAGCGCGACGAATGGCAGAATTCGTAGAGCTCTTCTACGCCTGCAAGCCACCGCGCTGCGCCGGCGCCTTCCATCTTCCTTGCCTGCGCAATCGCGACTTCAAGCCCGATCCCTTTTCTTGTTTTCTTTTTTAGCCTGTTCCTGACGTGGCGAAAGTTGCTTATAGTCAGGATGTCGGCGCGTGCCTCGTCAATGTTATTTGAAACAACAAGGTAAGGATACGTTACAGGCGCAGGTGGCACACTTCGCAGCCGGTAAATGATGCCTTCATGGACCTTGCCGTCAAACGGTGCGCCTACCCTGCTTAACGCAAGAGTTTTGGCCATCCTTGCAGCCTGCTCGGCATCATTGCTGGCGGCAAGGTCTATTCGGTTGAAGAAAGCAGCCCCCTGTAGCTTTCAATGTTGCCCGACGGCTTGTATCTCTTTATTGGCTTGAATCTTACCCGTATAGCATCTGTTTCAGAAAGCGACACCTTGCCTTGGCATATCTTCTGCTTGTCAAGCCTGAGGTAGAGGTTGCCCTTTTCGTCAGAGTATTCCTGTAGGTTGCGCGACAGCTCTTCCCTGTCGGCGCTGTTCAAAAGCGACATGATGCGGAGCGCCAGATCGCCGGCCTCTTGGCTTGACATCATGGCCTTGAGCAACATGATCCTGTTCTTGTAGTGGCCCTTAGAATGAGAGCTGGAAAACCTGTCGGCAGGCACCGACAGCACTTCCTCAACGAAATGGAGCACTCTGCCCTCGTCTTCCGTGGCATGGAGCACGAGGTTTATTTCGGCTCCAGAAAATTTTGGCTCGTCAGGCATCTTGTGGAGAATATGGAGAAAATATCCAACTAAAAAGTTATTGTGAGGGGGCTGCCGGCGCAGCAGCTGCTGATTCTACCGGCTTGGCCTCTTCGACAGCCCTTGACTCTGGGGTGGAGATCAGCTTCGTCTTTTTGATTCCAAGATGGCGCATCAAAGTTATCTTTCTTGCCTCATTCAGTATCTCGGCGCCAAGCTTGCTGTTCGTCTCCCTCGGGATGTCCTCGCCGTTGGTTCCAGTCACTTCTTGGACAAATTGGTCGACTGTCAGCTGTGGGATCCTCTCTAAAAGCATCTTGTGGGCCACCATCCTGATCTCGTGCTTCTTTGAGGAGTTGACCCTCCTCTGGGTGAACGCCACGACGACGACCCTAAAGGTATGGCCGTCCATTGTGGTATAGTCATGCGTGTACGTTATCATCGAGCTTCCCCTCCGGATAAGGCTGCGGAGGAACTCCTTAGCATATTCGTGGCCCTTGAAAATCGTGCCTGCGGTCCCGTCGACTATCTTGTCTATCTGGATGAATATCTTGATCTGGTGCTGGTCCATGCTCTGGTCTGGGTTGCCCTTCATCATGTCATGCAACGTGTTTTCAATAGTGCGTCCTTTAGCCTGATCAACGTCTGTAATCGGAACATAGTTCACAGGCACCTGCGGCTCAAATCCAGAGGGCTTGTTGACGATTACCCACTGCTTGTCCCGCCACTTGTCCCGCACCCTCCCTCCTTTCTTCGCTCCTTTAACCATTAAACTTCAGACGTCTTTGTCAGGAATATATAATATATATTGTGCGTCAATTGCAGGCCTTTAGCTCCTTTATCCCGCTCATATACTTTTGGAGCACTTCGGGCACCTGTACAGTTCCGTTTGCCGTCTGGTAGTTCTCCAGTATCGCTACAAGCGTGCGCTCCGTGGCCACCAGCGTGCTATTGAGCGTATGCGCAAGTCTAGTCTCTTCGTTTGTCCTGTCCCGGAACCTGACCCCGAGCCTGCGCGCCTGGTAGTCAAGGCAGTTTGAGCAAGAGACGATCTCGCGGTACGCGTTCTGGCCGGCCATCCAAGCTTCAATGTCGTACGTCTTGGCAGATATCTTGCCAGTATCGCCGGATGAGAGCAGCATTACGCGATAGGGGATGCCCAGCTTGGCAAAGAACTCCTCTGCAAGCACAAGCATCCTTTCGTGCTCCTTCCATGAATCTTCAGGACGGCAGTAGACAAACTGTTCGACCTTTTCAAACTGGTGCACGCGAAATATACCCTTCATGTCCTTGCCATGCGCGCCGGCCTCCTTGCGAAAGCACGAGCTAAAGCCGGCGTACTTTATTGGCAGCTTTTTGCCCTCGAGGATTTCGTTCATGTGCATGCTCGCTATTGCGTGCTCGGACGTCCCTATCATGTAGAGGTCCTCACCCTCTATCTTGTAAATGACGTCCTGAAAGTCCCCCAGAATGACGGCGCCAGACATCGGCTCCTTCCTAATCAGGTATGGCGGCTGCACCAGCGAATACCCGCGCTCTGAGAGAAAGTCAAGCGCAAACTGCACAAGCGCCTGGTTCATTTTTACAAGCTCGTTTTTCAAAAAGTAAAACCGGGCGCCGGATATTTTCACCGCCCTTTCAATGTCGATAAGGTCAAGCGCAGTGGCGATATCTACATGGTCCTTGGGCTTAAAATCGAACCTGCGTGGAGTGCCGCTCTGGTAGACTCTCACGTTGCCCTTTTCGTCCTTGCCCACTGGCACAGACTCGTGGAGCATGTTTGGCAAGAGCATGATTTGATGCCTGAACTGTTCTTCTACCTTTGTCATCTCTTCCTCGGCCTTGCCAAGGCGGCTGCTTATCTCCTTCATCTGGTTCAGCTCCGAAGAAGTGTCCTGCTTGGACTTTTTCTTGCCTGCAATGGCTTCAGAGAGCACGTTCTTTTTCTGCCTCAATTCCTGCGTCTCTACTATCAGCTCCCGCCGGCGCCTGTCAAGGCCCACAAGACTGTCAAGTGGAAAATCTGCCATATTGCGCTTTTCAAGCATTTCCCGCACTGCCTGCGGGTTTTCCTTCAAAAGTCGCGGGTCGAGCATTAGCCAGCCATCACTTTCTTGGCTACCGATATGTGTTCCAACACTTCGTCAAGTGTGCTCAGAATGGATGCAGCCGGGATGTTTCTGCCGGTCAGCTCTATGGCAAGCGTGGAACCTCTTGAAAACATCCTCATTGAAAGCCCTTTTGGAAAGTTAACATTATCTGGTATTAATGCCTTCAGAGCCGCTTTTGCTTCTGAGCCGCTTGAAAACGGAATGGTGACTGATATTCCAATGTCAGGATGTCGTTGCAAATTTTGGGTCACCTGTAGCTGCCCTCACACCTGCCATGAAATCTTCAAGAGCAGAAGAAGGGATCCTGCAGCCGGCTGCGGCCGAATGGCCCCCGCCGGCGCCCTTGAAAGCCTCGGCGCAGTAGCGCATTATGAGACCGAGGTTGGCCTGTGACGTGCTGCCAAGGGCTTTTCTTGACGAGAATTTGTAGGTGCCGTCCTTTGTGAGCGTCCGTACGAAAAGAAGCCGGCCGCCGAGCGAGGGCGAGCCACTGAGGAGCGACGACACCGCCCCGAGCATGTCCTCTGCCACAAGCCCGTCGCCGTTGACAAAAACGTTCCTGCCGTCATCAATGAGCCTCCACTTGTCAGCGAAAATGGTTAGAATGTAGTTGCGGAGCGTCGTCCTGTAGGTGCTTACTATTTCTTCGCCGGCGCTCAGCATCTCGTTTCTGTCGCCCATGCATATCGCAATGCCTACGCCTGCCCTGCCTATCCTGCCGCAGGCATTGAGCATCGTAGAAAACTCTCTTGCATCCCTCAGTTGGCTCCGCTTGTCCTCCCCTGATAGCGTATAGACGTAGCCTATCAGGTCGTCTATGATACGAGTGGCCGCCTTGCTCGATGTTGCCACGAACTTGGCTATTGCATCAAGAATGGCGCTCTT
>DAINRX010000094.1:0-1108 GCA_036741635.1 Nitrososphaera sp. | reverse complement strand
GAGTGATCTTTTATCGCCTTGGTCCTGTCTGTCTGCGACTGCGGAAACGACTGCAACGCACGATAGGTCGCGGTTCTTTTTGTCAAGGGCGCTTGCTATCATGTAAGCCATGCCCCCGGCCGGCACCTCCCTGCCGCCGTCAATTCCATACTTCCACGCATTGAGTATCTGGCCGTCGTCGTCTGTCAGTATCTCCTGCTCAGGTATCTGGTGGTGGTCGATTATCGCCCACCTGTCATCAAGAGCTTTGCGCAAATCGGATGCCCATCCACCGCCAAGGTCAGTAATGACGTAAAAGTCACGGTTTTCGATCCTCATCCTCTCGATGATGCGCGGGTTCATATCAGAGACAGCTCTAATGCTGTACCTTGCGCCAAGGCGCGCAAGCGCAGTAGCGATTATACTGCCCGATGTTATCCCGTCGGCGTCAATGTGGGTAATGACTGCTATCTCACTGCCGTTCTCTATGGCTGACCGGAGTTTTTCGCAAAAAGGTTTGAGAGCTTCTGCGAGCTTTATGCTCATACTTACTACTCTAGCTGAGCAATTACGGCTGCGTATTTCCAGTTCTGCGGAAGCTTGCCAACATGCTTGTAGTATTTTGAGAGCCTATGTATCTTGGCCTCTACAAGCTCGAGCGAGCGGACATTTCTGTGGTCGCTGTTGTGAACCTTAAGGTGCCTTTGAAGCCCAATCGCCTTCTTGACCAGCTTGTCGAGATCCTCGGGCATTTCTGGCTTGATGTTGTTCTCAGCCAGCACTTCCGTGACGCTCTTGCCAACAACCGGCTTGATGAGCGGTATTGCGTGCTCATCTCTGAGCTTTAGGCCAATTTCGCTTGGGCTCAGGCCGTCCTTTGAAAGCTTGACAACAAGGGATGAGATCTGGTCCGGGCTCTGGTTCAGCCAAGAGGGCGGACTCTTTGATGTAGGACGGATTGAATGGGACTTGCCATGCGTGTGAACATGAATACGAGCCATATAGGACGGGTATGAACAATCAATCCCTTAAATATCATTCGCTAGGCAAAAGCAATGCTATGCAGAATCCGGTAACGATAATGCTCTCGGCCATAAACAGGCTTTTTCAAGCCTGTAAGAGTAAGGCT
>DAINRX010000093.1:3112-5761 GCA_036741635.1 Nitrososphaera sp. | reverse complement strand
CTTTTAGTTTGATCTGTCAAGAGGTCAAAAGGACTGGAATCTATAGTGAAAGCGGGCCCTGAGGGACTCGAACCCTCAGATTAGGAAACAATTAGAAGGAAAAGGCGAGTATAGAACAATATCAAATTTTTAATTCTTTTAAGCAAGTATGCTTTCAGTGGAAGCACTGGAAACGCGCGCACGCGCACATGCATATATATAAGAATGGAGGCAGCCTGCCGGTACCACCGCTGGCAAAAAGCCCCATTTCAAGCCCCGCAAGATCCACCACGTAGACGTGCTAGCATGGTCACGCCGCCTTAGGGTTGCTCCCTCCCGGACCTCATCCATTTCGACGGTTCACAGTGTTTAGCACCGCGCCTTCGCACGATGTCCTGCTCATAACCATCCGACACGGCGTGATTTCATTTCAGCAAGGCAAGCGGGTACCTCCTGCCAACAGATTTACCCAGCAGTTACTGATCCTGGCATAAAGCCGATTTCCAGTATGGGGCACGGCTAGCACCCCGATCCTACCTGCCTCCGCCCACTATTTTGCAAGATGGCTATATTACATTTGCTTGTTGGATGACGATGTCAGCACCCTTACGGTCTTGCAGACCGAGCAGATGTCGCCGGCAGAGTCCCGCCCGCACATCGAGCATTTTTTGCCTTCAGCACTGGAGGGAGCGTTGCGCAAGGTCTTGGACACCTTCATCATGGAATTGTAGGCATTGTACTTGATCCCGGGGTGATCCTTCTCGAGCCTGTTGAAAAACTCGCGCAAGTCAGTTCGAATGCTTTCGTTCATGTACGGGCATTCTTCGGACTGGAACGGGATCTCGCGCTGGAGCGCGTAAAATGCGATTTCGTATTCGTAAATCTCGATGAACGGCTTGACCTTTTTCATGCTGTTGCTTGCATACTGCACCGGCTCTGGATATATCCAGCCTATGCGCTCTACGTCGCCGGCTAATAGGTTTATCATGAAGGTCTGCAGCTGGTCGTCCATGTTGTGCGCAGTCGCCACTACGTCGGCCCCAATGCTTTCGGTAGCGATATCGATTGCGCGCCTGCGGAACGTGCCGCACATGGAGCAGGAGGACATTTTCTCGGATGGCCTCAGCATCATCGCCTCATCCATATCCACCCCAAAGAGTTCCTTGTAGCTGAGCACTCTCCTCTCGACTCCAAGCTGGGAGCAAAAGTTCCTGACTATCTGCAATGATTCGTCGCGGTAGCCCTTGATGCCCTCGTCTATAGTCACGGCAACGAGCTCGTTGCCGTTGTTCGGGTGCTTGTCAAAGAGCATCTTTAACACATACAATAAAGATAGGCTGTCCTTGCCGCCAGAAACCCCGACTGCAACCCTGTCTCCGTACTCTATCATCGAATACTTCGAAATTGCCTTTGCAGCCTTTTCTTCGATAGAGCGAAGGAAGCATTTCCTGCACAGGTATTCGCCGGAATAAGCTCTGTGGAACACGCTCTGGCTGCTGCCGCACTTGCTGCAAAGCATGAGTAGCAAAGCACACTTAAAGGGTTATTAACCATTCGAGCATGAATTGTTATTAAATCGAAAGATGGTACTCTCTTGTATTGCTGTTCCCATCCGATCTGCTCGACGAGACAAACCTCAGGATAATCGACATCCTGAGCCGCGACGCGTCACGGCCCTTCGTCGAGATAGCAAGGGAGCTTGAAATCTCGGACGCGACCGTGCACATGCGGGTCAGGAGGCTGGTTGCAGCTGGTGTCATCCGCAGGTTCACGGTAGCGACTGACAGCCGGCTTCTTGGCTATGGACACCTTGCCTTCATGGGGATAAACATCAAGGAGGCCTCGGCAGATGAGGTCACCGAGGCGCTATCGCAGGAGGACGAGATAATGGAAATCCACGAAATGCACGGCAGGTTCGACCTGCTGCTGAAAATACGCGCAAGGAGCCTTGAAGAAATGCGGGACATTGTGGTGAACAAGATACGGAGGCTCCCTCAGATAACTGAGGCCGAGCTGATGGCCGTGCTCAAGACTACCAAGGAAGAGCAGTCAGTGTCGTTGAAAAAGGACATCGCGGACAGGGCTGGCGCGGCCGCTACTTGATCACTTCTGCTTGTCTTTCTTTGACGACTGCCACCAGTCGAGGTAGTCGTCATGGCGCCTTCTCCTCGGGTCGTCGTTTGACCTTTCATCAGCTTTGTCGCGCAGCTCGTCTATCTTTTCCCGGGAGGCAAAGAGTCCGCAGCTTTTGCAGATAAAGTTCTTGCTAGTGAGGTCGAACTTGAGCTCTCCTCCACATTCAGGACAAAAGCTTGCCAATCGTACTCCTATCTCGCCATCACCAATAAAAGGTTTTCAACAGTGGCTGCATGACCAACAGCAGCATGCGCTACTCTGTTTCAGTCAGGTTCAGCTCTGATGGCGCATCGATGTTAGCGGGGACGACATAGCAATATCGATCAAGTCTCCGCCAGAGCGCGGCAGGGCAAACACCGCTATCGCATCGCGCCAAAAGGCGTCAAATATCTTGCAGCTCTTAACATAATGTACGCGCTCTTGCAGATCGAAACAAGGCGTAGAGAGAAATAGTTCGGTGCATGGACTTTGGTCGTCATTCCACTTTTGTAGTGGTCGGTTCGCCCATCGTAAATGCCATGCACCGAGTGTTAT
>DAINRX010000093.1:0-3012 GCA_036741635.1 Nitrososphaera sp. | reverse complement strand
TAATGTCTGCCTTTAAGCAAACAACTGCGCTTGGCGCGGTCCCGTATTCTCGCAATGAATAGAATGCATAGGCGCCGACGCTGCTTCCAGTTGCATAGGGGAACACAAGCACCGTGCCCTTGAGCGACCTGTTATACAATTCATGCTTTGAGTCTGTTATCCTGCCAGTCTTGGCGTCGACCATCACAAGAAAGTTAATGGGCTGCGCCGTGACAAGCGCCTTTCCTTCGCCAGCGCCGCCCACTATCTTGCGGCAGTTTGAAATTATCATTCCGTATACTCCTTTGCTATCGTCTTTATGTCCTTGAGCGCCACCTTGACCTTGTTGGAATTGTTCATATAGTATGCGCCCTTGACGCTATTTGTTATAACCGCGTCATACTCGTCTCTTGTGACATAGGGCGTGAGGCACATGCACGAATCGCACATGAATTCAGCGCCCGATCGCTCGATCTTGCCTGCTAGACCTATTTTCGTTGCTTGGTTGTGGATTGCCCTTGAGCAAAAGATCATACAACGTTTCGTGAATTTCTTGCCCTCGGTCATTTTAGCCAAAAGCTCAAGCTCATTCATTCCAAGCTGCGGGCTTCCAAGCGTAATGATGTCGCCATGCTCTGCGGTGCCCAGCTCGTCTATGACTGCTTGTGCTTCCTTTTTGCCAAATGAGATTTTCTTCTTGGCTCTTCCTCCAAGTGTGAACATACCGCACGATCCTGAAGTGCCTATTGCCGCGGACAGCGCCTTTGCCTGCATGGTCGACGGCTTTTCTATGCCGTCAAGAGCCACGCAGCTGCTGTTCTTGACGACCTTACCGGCAAAATACCCCATCAGCCCGTAGTCAAGCTCACTCCCGAATTTGAAGTCAGCTTCAATGGCGACCTTGGGGTCCCTCGCCTCTTCAAGCCGCAGGTCCGAAAGCGTGGCCTTACCGGTGACAGAGCTGGCAAGCGCCGACAGCGCGCTCTCCTTGTTCGTCATCAATCCAAGGAGCGAATTTGAAAACACGGCCGCATTGCTTTCTGCAAAGCTGACGGCCGTGCCTTTTTGCGGAATATCATCAAAAACCTCGTACGGCGTGCATGTGAACGACGGCGTGACGCCTATCCTTTCGTAGGACCTGACAATGCTTGCCTGCTTTTTCTGGAAATGCTCGAGGATGTTTCCAGGCCTGCTCCTGTCGTAGCCCATCGGGTTGATAGTGGTCCTTACCGAGACCTTGGCGGTGCTGCTGAATTTATCAAGGAACTGCACGCCCGCGTCGCCAATCGTGTTATAGTTAACGCCTGACACGTGAGCCCACTTTATTGGGATGAGCTTTTTTGCGCCAGTGGCCTCGCCTATTGCGACGAGAATCCTGTAGGCAGAAGCCATGGCCTCGCCGCGCCTGCCGGCAAGCGCCTCCTCCTCATCCCTTGAAAGTTCCATTATTCAGCTATGTATTTTCAGTGTTCACTATATCAACCATTACGCAATTATATGATGGGCGAGAAGTAGCCCCCAATTGGCCAAGCAGCATTCGATGGGCGTCATTATCAAAAAGATGGAGCAGGCGCTCTACCGCGAAGAGCTGCCGCGCCTGACTGCGCTGCGTGGGCTCCAGATGGAAGAGCAGGGTGACCCGTTCAAGATCTTGATAGGTACCATACTGTCGGCCCGCTCAAGGGATGAGAACACCACGCGCGTGGTAAACAAACTGTTCGCCCAGTTCAAGACGCCTCACGACCTTGCTTTGGCCGACATCGACGAGGTAAAAAAGATAATCCATAGCATCGGCTTTTACAACATCAAGGCCGCCCGCATCAAGCAGGTCGCGGAAACAATCGTGAGCAGGTTCGGAGGCCAGGTGCCCTCTGATATCGACAGCCTCTTGGAGCTTCCTGGCGTCGGACGCAAGACTGCAAACTGCGTGCTCATTTACGCGTTTGACAAGCCTGCGATACCCGTGGACGTACACGTCCACAGGATATCAAACAGGCTTGGGCTTGTGAGCACGAAAACGCCAGAGCAGACTGAGGTCGAGCTGAGCCGGCTGGTCGACAGGAGGCTCTGGACGAAGGTAAACAACACGTTCGTCATGTACGGCCAGAACATCTGCCTTCCATTGCGGCCAAACTGCAAAGCTTGCGATCTGAAAAAAGAATGTCGGTATTATTCTTCTAGTCAGAAGGCTTCCTCTTCTTCAGCACCAGCAGGCCTGCCACGAGGCTGCCGACCCCTATCATGACTACGGCCGGCAGGATGTATAGCGGCGATTCTTTAAAGCTGCCAAACAGTATCTCAAATGTGATGTCGCCGGCGTACACGTTGGCAAGCGACACCGGCTCGTCCTTGCCATAGACTGCTATTGAGCCCACTGAAAAGCCATCCAAGTTGAGCCTGTCGACCACTATCCTCTTGCCGTTGGTGACTGTGAGGCCAGTGTTTTCCCCGTGTGTGACTGATATTGGTCCGTCAGTCAACCAGCCGTTCTCGTTATTATCGTACATTCTAGCGTAGCCCGCTTCAGGAGTGTTTACTGCGACCCAGTACCTTCTGGACTCGCCGCCATACATCGCAATCTCGATGTATTTTTCGCTTGGCGTCGGCTCCTGTATCTTGACTATCGTCTTGGCCTCGTCCCTTGCGACGTAGGACAGGTTGTTGTATATCGTCATTATCCAGCTCGGGCCCTTGGGAACGTCATAGGTGTAGACGAGAGGGTCGTCTATGTCGCGGTTTCCAGCAGTATACGGAAACGCAAAGCTCTCGCTGCTGTCTGACTTGACTATCTGGTATTCCTGCTGGCCAAAGGCAGGGATCATGGCCGAGATGATCAATGCCGCAAATGCCGCAAGCAAAAGGCGCATATGTGACACCGGTGATTTGGCGCTTTAGTAATATATGCGACTCGTTTTTCGTCTGCTACAAAATCATCTCTGCCACTACGTAATCGCTCCTCTGCGGCATCTGCTCTATGAGTGGCTTAGCTCTCTCGAGAAAGGAGGCGACTATCCTGTTGCCAGGGCTGTAAAA
>DAINRX010000092.1:0-5854 GCA_036741635.1 Nitrososphaera sp. | reverse complement strand
TTGCCAGTATGACTATGGCTATTACTACCCAAGTTATTAGGCCCATAATACAACAATATTACTAGCAACGGCAATTTTAAGAGTTGTGGAATGCTGCTTCTAGCTCAGTTTGACAACTGAATATCAGGCATCTATGAAAATTTCTTTGATATAATTCAAATAGCAGTTTGCGATATAGAAATGTACTAAAACAAATGATCATCGACCTAGGCTTTATTGGAACTTCGGTTGGATTCGCAGGGATAGCTGGCTTCCTGATTGGATTTGGCATCAAGAAGGCCAACAAGCTCCTTGCACAGATTCCGGCTCAACTCAAGGATCTCGAGAAGAAGCAATCAAAGCAGATAGGCGAGATCGGCAGGCAGTTAACCCAGCTTCAGTCGCAGTTAAAGCAGCTGCAAAAGCGAGTGTCGCGCATCAAGGTTGGCAGCGGCAGCAGCAGCAGCTACACTACTGCTACATTAAATTTGTAGACGTAGCTTCCTACCTCGAACCATGAGGCTTGCACCTGCAGCTCGTAATGCCCCTTATTCAAATTTATGAAAAACTCGTTGTTCACATCGTACGACTTGCGGAGACGCTCTATATTCCCGTTGTCAAGGTCTCTTGCAAGCATCCTCATGCCTTCAGCTGTCCTATAGTCGGGCGAATCAAACCTGATGTGGCCATTCCTTGCAAGCTGTATCGGCTCGGTGTTGTTCTCCTCGTACTGGGCCGTTGCGCTGCTGGAGTCCTCGTCGCCCTGCAGCACGACAAGCATCAACTTCGGGATCTCGCTTGACGCAACGTTGGTTTTGGTGGAATTGCTGTTGTCGCCATTGTTATTGTCTTCGGCTACTGTTGTTGTGGCATCATCTGGAGGAGGAGTTCCTTCCCCATCTTCTCCGACGCTGTTGGCTGCAAAGCGGAAAATGATGCCTGCTATGACGACGACTGCTGCAGCTGCAGTAGCGGCTATAATGTAGCCCTTCCTGCCTTTTTTCACGCAATCCCGGTTGTTTGAAAATTATTTAAGAGGTATCTGAATAGTCTCCATAAAAACTACACTGCTAAATATATGGTGAGCCGTGTTCTGGGAACAAGCCGAAATAGAATCAGTTAGAAAAAAGAAAGGAAGGGACACACTGCATCATTATTGGCTTACGACGATGGTGCCAGCCATCCACCCACGGGTGCAGGATGCAGATATAGTCGTATTCTTCGGCTTGCTCAAACTTGACGGTAAAGCTCTCCACTGGAGGCAGTCCTTCAAGCGTGAGCCCATGCGGCCATATCAGCCCCGAATTAAGGTGTTTCTCGCTGCCGTGCATCGCGTAGGTTGAATTTGGTGGCAAGTAGGAGACAATGCCATTGGAGCTTAATGCGACGGGAGTGTATGCCGTTGCGTTACGGCGATTACGACGTTGCTTCCTGGCGGTCCTGGCATCGTGATCGCTTCAGCGTTTGCATCCGGCACTGCCGAAGTAAGCTTGGTCCTGTTCGATACGACAAACGGCGCCTCTAAGGCTGGCCAGAAGTTCTGGTCGGGCACAAAGGCAACAGTGTGCGGCTCCGCAACCTTGGTCGGATTGTACCAAGTTACGCTTTCGCCAACCTTTATCTCTGCCTTGTATGGGTGGAACTTGGTCGAGGGGCTATGCGGCTGCCTGCACCTGCGCGCACCTTGAACACACCGTCTTTGTGGTCGCGGTATTTCATGTTCTCCTTGTAAACAACCAAATACGCTGTGTGACGCCACGACTGATGAGGGTGGATTCGCAGTGATATCTTCGGAGATAGGCTTGAACTCTGCCCCGGGATTATTTGACGTCGACGCGTCTCTCTTCTGCCCGGCTATGCGTATCCCATTGTCAAAAAGGATGCAAACTCTAGAGTGAGATAAAATAACGTTTACTTAGTTTGTCCTCGCATACTAAAGTCGGCGCCAGCAGCAGCAAAACACCTTTTAGAGACAACATCCAACCTCTAAAGGTCATCTCCCAGCCAGCTGGCGTCACCAGGCTGGGAGCGAAAGGCTTAACTTGCAGGTTGTCCAGTCATTATAATTAGACACTGGCTCCGGTGTCAACGAGCTTGAACACACCATCCTTGTAGTCGCGGTATTTCATGTTCTTCTCGTAAACAACCGGAGGACTGTCAACGTTGCTGTTGGTGTTGTTGTTGTTTTGCGCCGCTACCATCGTGCTGCCTATTGCGCTGGCGGCGAAGACTAGAGTAGCTGCCATTGCCAAACCGAGTGTTGCATAATATAGTGTTTATTCATTAGTCCACGCAGAGAAGATTTACAGTAAAATTCTTTCTCTGATCAGCGTTTGAGAGTGGCGCCCTTGATCTCGCTCAGGAACCCAAGAAATGTGATCTGGTGCTCTTTTTGGCATTTTCTGCAAACAAGTATGGCTGACTGAGCGTTGCTGCCTCCGACGACGCGGTCTATGTATTCTATGGTCTTGCCGCAGCTGCACTGGAATTTTCTCGGCGCCAAACTAAACTAGGTTGAGAACCCCGCGCTTGGTATTATATCTTTTTTCGAAGCTGAGATTTGCATAAACAGCCTTCTACTATATGAGAAGGAAAGATCCATAGCATGGCTTCCAGTTGCCCTTAATAGATTATAGGCTAGTATCCGTAATTCTCTGCAATTGTCAAAAAAAGGCGAAGCTAGCACTTCCTCTGCCAGCAAGCTCAAGTCAAAACCGCGAATACTCGTGGTCGACGACGAGCCGGACATTACTACGATACTGAAGAAAGGGCTCGAGCAACATGGCTTTCAGGTAACCGCCTCAAACGACTCTGCCGGCACAGCGGCTAGCTACAAGCGCAATTCGTACGTTACGACCTTTTGCTCCTCGACATCCGCATGCCCCAAATGAACGGCTTTGAGCTGTACAGGAAAATAAGGGATGTTGACCCGCAGGTAAGGGTATGCTTTCTCACTGCTTTTGAGGTGTACTATGACGAGTTCCGGAGGGTATTCCCAAAACTGCACCTCAGGTGCTTCACCCGCAAGCCTATAACGCCTGTTGAACTGAAGATCATCGCGACCGAGCTGTAGAGGCGGAGTAGCTCTCAAGATATATTGTGTGTGTTTTGTTCACGCATTGTGTTTTACCGGGGAACGCGCAACAGCTTACGCGCCCCTGCTGTTCATCCTCTTGTCGTACGCCTCGATTATCTTTTGAAGCGCCTCGTCCTCTTCCTTCACGGCCGCAAGGAACTCGTCAAGGTAGCCGTACTTTTTGACAGCTTCGACAGTCTCTGCGAAATTCATATTGTGATCCTCCTCGAGCTTTCTAACCCTAGCCGCAAGCGACCCGTCTGTTGCAGACTTGACTAGCGTCTGCTGTATGAGCAGGCGGTTGTAGCGGCTCAAAGCGAAATAGCGCCGGAAAATGTTCATCCTCTCCTGCCTGCCGGCCTGCCACAGCTCTTCAGAGGAAGGCAGCCGAAAAGAAGCCTGCACGTGATACATGGATAAAATTCTGCAATAAAAACGCCGCTATTCCTTTTCAGCGGCATAGACCAGATGTGGCTCAGAATAGCCCGGTCCTGCACATAGGCCCAACTCTTGCCGCATATATCGCGCATGTCGTTTTTCTTTGGAGGCAAGCAAGTTCAAGCTGGTGGTGGCTGCAGCGGATCTAGTAGTGTCGCTTCTGGGCCTCTATCTCCCTTAGAGCATCGATGTGCCTGACACAGTTTTCCGCCAACGAAGGCATTGCGCCACAGACACAATAACATCTCTATTTTTTTGCCATAACATTCTTTCATCCAGCTTTTTAAGTAATTGGTGTCCGAGTGTCTGCTGCAGTTGGGATGGAGCCTGACAAGAGCAAACGGACGCTGCGCGACCTTCTGGACAAAGTGATACAGGGCAGGGTTGATGCCAACAGGAGGTCCGTGGACGAGGTGCTGGAAGAGATACAGGATCAGAACCGCTATAGCACTTTTTAGAAAAGCTTGGCTACGATCTTCCGCGGGCAAAACTTAAGGAAAAAGCCGGTAACGAGCGCGATGCAACGCACCACCGTGTGATGGCCGGGCGTTTACAAGTCGATACTTGAATGGTGCTTTTGCTGGCCGTATTCTAGAATAATCATTCGGATGCGATATAAGCTCGTTTCTTGTCTGAACTTTGGCTTTGACATTGCTGCACGCTTTTCGTACGCCGTGTGCGGCTCATGTCAAATCTAGGGTGTCTGATGTATGGTGTCACAACAACAAAGGCAGCAGCGATACATTCTGGTAGTCGATGACGAGCTGGACATTCTGGTAATTTTCAGGCAGGCGCTCAGCAGGCAAGGCTACGAAGTATTTGGCTTCACTGACCCGCTGCTGGCCCTTGAGCACTTCAGGTCCAACGCACAGGATTATGCCCTTGTCATATCTGACACACGCATGCCCCGAATGAGCGGCTTTGAATTCGTGGCGCAGGTCAAGTCTATCAAGCCAGACGCCAAGGTGTTGCTCATGTCTGCATTTGAGATAAGCGACCTCGAATTCTCAATATCGCCTGTCAAAATAAACGACTTTCTTAGAAAGCCAGTGGACGTGGGGACGCTGGTAAAGAAAGTCAAGGTCGCAATGGCGAACTAAAAACTATTATTCTTGAGTCTGCTCGTGGAATGTGTAGTGGTAGCCGGTACTATCAGAAGAAAATCAACCAAGACCAGCAGCTTTGGCGTATCAAAGCGCGAAGGCCATGATGCAAGCAGGTTCTACAGCCGCAAGCTGTACGCAAGAAGCGAAAAGAACAATGCCGGCTCGCAAAGCATGGAAAATAATGCCGTGCCGCAGCAATGCGCTGACAGGGTTTTCTGCAAGAGCAGCGAAAAGATGGATGAGCTACCGGATTCCTGTATCCACCTTGTCGTGACTTCGCCGCCGTACAATGTCGGCAAGACCTATGACAAGGACCTTACCCTTGCCGAGTACAGGCAGCTACTCAAGGCTGTTTTTGCTGAATGCTACCGCGTGCTTGTGCCCGGCGGCCGGGCATGCGTCAACGTGGCCAACCTTGGCAGAAAGCCGTATATCCCGCTTCACAACTACGTCATCAGCGAGATGCTTGACGCTGGGTTTCTGATGCGGGGCGAGATCATTTGGAACAAGGGGTCCAGCGCTGGCGCGTCGACTGCGTGGGGAAGCTGGCAGTCTGCCGCAAACCCCTCGCTGAGGGACACTCATGAATACATCCTGGTCTTTTCAAAGGGGTCCTTCTCGCGCGTCGCAAATGGCAAAAAGGACACGATAAGCAAGCAGGAATTTCTGGCATACACGAAAAGCGTATGGGAGTTTCCAGCAGAATCGGCCAACCGCGTTGGGCACCCTGCTCCCTTCCCTGTGGAGCTTCCTTACCGGTGCATCCAGCTGTACACTTTCAAGGGCGACTTTGTGCTGGACCCGTTCTGTGGCGTCGGCTCCGCCTGCATAGCGGCAGCCAAGACTGGCAGGCACTTTGTGGGCTACGAGACCAATCAGGAATATATAGACGCCGCGCTCGAGCGGATAAGCGAATTTGCAGGCACCGCCCCCGCCCAAAAGAAAAATATGACATTGTGACCCTATCAATGACACACATATGGCGCAAAATAACAATGACATCGTGTACCTGAAGTACCAGAATCTGGAAGACATGCTCAAGGTGATAATCTATTCTGCACAGTCGATGCTCGGAGTCATCCCGATGCTCTACTACATCAAACACAACAACAAGCATGTTATGTTCATACAGACAGGGGCAGTCGGAGGCGTGACCGTGCATTACGTTGTCCAGAGCGAAAAGCCGGCGAAAAAATTCATCCAGCTCAAGAGGCTTTCTGGCGAGTTTGCCTACATCGACACCATCGGCACAGAC
>DAINRX010000091.1:0-5890 GCA_036741635.1 Nitrososphaera sp. | reverse complement strand
CTGAGTCATTTCAGGATTTCAAGCGCAGCTACCTGATAGGATATGAAGGTCAGGACATGTTTTGCCCCTGCTCACATAAATCAGAGACAGGAACGTATATCTCTACTGTGTCTGTCTTGCACAAAGATGAGAACTCTTATAGACGCAAGAGATTGCGTAGAAAAGGAATTTGTCGTAGTGGAATGATAAAGATTCGGGAGCCGTTGCTACTACTACTACTACCTTTCTCTCTTGCCCTCGACAAACTCTAGAAAGTTCGCTTTTGCCACCGAGTATGGCATCTGGACCGGCGGGTGCTTGAAGCAGTAGGCCGAAATGCTCTCAAGCGGCCCTGAAATGCCCCTGTCAATTGCTATCTTTGTCGCCCTCACTGCGTCTATCATGACGCCGGCGCTGTTGTAAGCATCTACCACTTTTAGTTTCAGATCTAGCTCGACTGGGATGCCGCCAAAGTACTGGCCCTTTATCGAGATGTAGCACACCTTGTCGTTGTCAAGGAATGACACGAAATCTGACGGCCCGATGCGCATCGGTATCTCGTACGGGACCATCGCCGCCACCGCGCTTGTCTTGCTTATCCTCTTGTCCTCGAGCCTCTCCTCGTCAAGCATGTTGTAAAAGTCCATGTCTCCTCCGATGTTTAGCTGATAGGTCTCGTCTACCCTGACGCCCCGGTCGACAAACAACTTTACTAGCGTCTTGTGGAGCACTGTGGCGCCCAGCTGGCTCATCACGTCGTCGCCGGCGCACGGCAGCCCTCTGCCCTCAAAGGCTTGCTGCCATTTCGGAGTCGACGCGATGAAAACCGGAATCGCGTTGATAAACCCGCAGCCAGCGTCAAGGGCCGCTTCTGCATAGTATTGCGCCCCTCTCCTGCTGCCGACTGGTAGGTAACTGAGCAGCATCTCGGCTCCCGTGTCCTTGAGCACCTCCGCGACGTTAACGGCCGGGCCGGTGGCTATCCTCACCTTCTGAGACAAGTGGCGCCCAACGCCGTCGTGCACCTCGCCCTTCATCACTTTTACGCCGGTCTTGTCCATGTCATTGATTATCCTGACAGTGTTGTTTGGCTTGGCAAAGATTGCCTCAGAGAGGTCCTTGCCTACTTTTGTGACTGCGACGTCAAACGCTGCCACAAACTCGATGTCTGATGGCTCTATCCCGCCAATGCTATATGCCGTGAGGCCTATCCAGTCTTTCTCCGGCTTGCGAGCCTCTGAATTGTTGCGGTAATAACGCGTGCCTTGAACAAGAGCGGATGCGCAGTTGCCCACGCCAGCTAAGGCAACCTTGACCTTTCTGCTCATACAAGGTAATGGGCATTCAATTCTGATTAATATATCTTCAAGAGTTATTCGGTTTCCTTGAGCACAAGGTGGCGCCTTTTCGCGATTTCAAGCTCATTTTCCTTAAGCAGGTACTTGAGGTCATAGTCATGACGCGCACACAGGTATAGGATCAGCTTAAACGCGTTGACGTCGGCCGGCGAGTCCTCCCTTTCTATGACTACCTGCTGCTTGTCCTTAGATTCGATGTTCAGCGCATTGATGTCCGTTTCCTTGATGACAACGTAAACGGAAGCTGGCTCGAAGCAACCTGCGACCTGGCATGACGGACGCTGGCTAGTGGGAGGCTTGTACCCCAGTCCGTCGTCGCCGTCGTATAGCATGCTCCAAACGGGTAATCTCGAACTTAATATTTACAGGTTATTTACTTCTGTAAGAAATTGTGTTACACAATTTTGGTACAGTTTTATTTTTGGGATCAGGTAACCGTGGAATTCTCCACGTTCTTTAACTTGTATGCGAGCCGGGTTTGCGCAATACGTATATCTTTTTAGCATAGGCAATCTTGAAGCCTGCTTTTTCGTACAGGTCGAGCAGGCCCTCGCTGCCAAGAGTTTGGAGGAACAGGTCAGGCTTCAGAGAGGCGGCGCTTGCCAGAATGCTCGTGGCAGTGCCCCTGCCCCTTAGCTGCGAGACCGTTCCAAGGCAATAGAGGCCTGTGACGCCGCCTCTGCTGTAAAGCGCAGCGCATCCTGCAGGCATGTCCTTCTTGTACGACAAAAGAAGCGCAAGCCTGCCAAAGTTACTGCGCGTTACTCTCTCGACCTCGGGCTTCCATTCTGGGACAGCAAACGACTTGCAAAAGATGTCTATCCAGACGGGCAGCAATGAGCTGTCGGCCTGAACCACGTTGTCGACAGGAGCAACTTTTTTCAAGGGACCGGCCCTGAGCACGTGCATCGTGTCAGCAAGGGCCAAGTCAGACAGCTTGTCCTCTTTGTCGTACAGATAGCAGTCAAGGCCTTTTTGCCAGAATATCTCGGCAACCTGCCTGGCCGCGGTTTTTGGGTCTGCACATCTTGACACGCTTGCCCTGTTAAAGAAATAGTCTCTGCCAAGCGTGGCGTTGACAAGGACGTCGGCGCAGCTCTTCACCCTGAACCGCTCCGTCCACATCGAGCAGAACGACCACTCGTTCTTCTCCATCCTTTCAATATTGGAGGCCGAGAATGTTCACCATCGCGTTCAGGTCGGGCGAACGCACACGCGCTGCTTCAACCATTACCTTTATTGCACCAGGCGTGTCAAAGTCGTCTTCAATGCGCTCAAAAAATCTCCCAATCAACTTTGATTTGCCACTGCCCTGCTTGCTGTTCAATGCAGCCGCTATTGCGTCGCTGATGCGCTCAAAGCTGTCAAGATGATTTTCTGAAAAATCAAAGTCGTTCCTGTAATGCCTGGAATACAGGTAGAGCCTCAGCGCGTTTGCGGTGCGCTTTTTGAGCAGGTCGCGTATTGTGATAGTGTTGCCAAGCGACTTGCTCATTTTTCTGCCCTTTGCTCGCACAAGGCCCACGTGCGTCCAGAACTTCACTGGCTTCTCAAGAGACGTTATAGCCTGCAGCTGCGCAAGGTGCGACTCATGATGCGGGTACACGAGCTCGCTTGCTCCGCCGTGGATGTCATACGATCCGCCAAAGCTTGCGACTGCCACAGAGGAGTCCTGCATGTGCCACCATGGTATCCCGCTGCCAAGGGTTGCATCAAAAAACGCGACATCCAGGTTTTCGCTGGCATTCCACAGCAAAATGTCCTCTGGCAATTTCTTGGCTGGCGAAATGTCCAGCCTGCAGTCGCGAAGGTCTTGCCTTGACATTCCTGCCAGCCTGCCAAACGATAGAATCTTGGAAGTGTCAAGGTAGATGTTGCCTCCTGCAGAGTATGCCCTGCCGTCCCTGAGCAGGCCCGCCACAAGCTCCTGCGCTGTTCCGACGTGGTGAGAAACGCGGGCGAATGCAAAGCCTTCAATGCCAAGAGCGGACAGGTCGCGCAGCAATTCGCCTATGAATTTTGCAGCGAGCTCTGACGGCGGCGTGTTGGTTGCCTTGGCTTTCTTGAATATCTTGGGATCCACATCGGTGATGTTGACAATGGCACTTACATGCATGCCCTTTGCCCTGAAGTGCCTTGCCACGAGGTCGTAAAAGAGGAGCATGCGCGCATGCCCAACATGTGAATAGTCATAAACGGTTGGGCCGCAAAGGAGCATCTTGACAACAGAATTATTGCTATTGGCTATAGCAGCAAATTCTTCCTTTTCTCCCGACAGCGTGTCAAAAATTCTCACGCTCTGAACAGGTGCCCTGAATAAAGTTATAAGCCTTGTTTTGTCCATACTGACTTTTCTTCATTGTCAACCATCGATCTGTATATACGCCTGCAAGTATCCTGTGGTGCTGGGCGCCCGCAGAATTGCCAGTCGCTTCCGTCTCGTCTATCAGGCGAGTCTCCTGCTCGAGTCTCTCTGCAACGAGCCTCTGATAGTTGTCTGCTATCGCCTTCAGGGTGCGCTGGGCCATCTGCTTCATCTCCATCTCCTTGTCAGCACTCTCTATCTCTGCTCTTTCACGCTGTGCATGAACCTTTCATAATTGTCAGGGCTGAGCAAGAAGCGTCACTGTAAGGGGGGTAATAATCTACTATTTAAGAAGGAAGAAAAAATACTCTATTTTTTGCGCAGAAACGGCAATTCGGTCTATCTATATGGCTTCTGCAAGCTCGGGCCTCTGCTGGCCTATTATTTTTGAAAGCCCGCGCATGTAGTTTCTGGCAAAGGTAGTGACTGGCTGCGAAGAGTACCAGATGCAACCGAGCACTTCGCAGTCATGGCACGTTCGTGCAATATCCCAATGAGGCGCGCTCCAAATCTCATCTACGCTCTTCTCGAGCAGGTTGTACGTGTTCTCAGGGCTGCTGAACTTCCAGCAGGGCACCATCACGGTCCCGTTGCCGTTGACAAAGATGCTCTTCCAAACGCCGCACTCGTCAAAGACGCCCCTTCCGTGCTCTATTATCTGCTGGAAGTATTCCGGCGGTATCATGACCTGCGGCGAGTCGTGCTTGCTCATGTAGTCAAGGATACTTTCGCTCACATTTGCCATCGTCTGCTTGTCCGGCAGAAGTGAATAGTCAACATCAGATCTATCTTCAACAAACGTGAATGACACGGCGTTTGCGCCCAGCTCCTTTGCCCTGTCAAAATACGTCTGGTCAATGAACTCTTGCGTGTTGTATTTTGTTATCACGCTGTTGAAATAATGTCGAACTTTATACTCCGTCAATAATTGCAAATTGTCCATCACCCTGCGGTACATTTGGGGCGTGACGCCACGCACCTTGCAGTACGACTCCTCAAAGACTGAGTCGATGCTGCATGTGATAAACTGGATGTATTTCTTTAATTCGTCAAGATCAATGGTGTGCAGGAGCGAGCAGTTGGTGATGAGCGTTATCGGTATTTTCAAGCTGTGCAGGTGCCTGACGAGCTCCATAAAGTCAGGCCGGCTGGTCGGCTCACCTCCCTCTATTATTGACCAGACGCAGTACTTTGATACCTTGTCAAATATCGACTTCCACTGTTCAGTCGTCAGGTCGCGGGCGCGAGCTAGTTTCATCTGGCCTTCCTTGTCTGGGTCGCCAAAGGGGCACATGGGGCAGTAAAAGTTGCAGTAATGAGTCATACTAAAGACGGCAATAAGAGGCCGCCTCCTGCCGATAGCCCTGTTGGCACTCCACTTGCTCAGAAGCTTGATGGTGCGGATGGTATCCACCATTTTGACGTTATCTCTCTTCAGCAGGCAACCTATTAAGCGATTCGACGCAAAACCTTAACAATGCATATGCCCCTGCTGTTATGATACGGCAATGCCTGACCTGCTGGACTTTGGAGCCGAGGTGATTGCCATCTCAGCGTCCGGCGTCTTGGCTCCCGGGCCCCTGTTTTTCACTAACATACTGTATGGAACGTGGCAAGGCGCAAGCGCAGGCCTGAAGGTGGCGTACGGCCACACTGTGGTCGAGCTGCCGCTGATAATCCTGCTTGCTGCCGGGCTCTTTACGTCGGCCGTTGCAAGCCAGTACGCCAGTGTTATCGGGCTCGTAGGAGGCATTGCCATCATTGGCTTTGCCGCAATGCAGATCATCATAGGCGTTGTTGCAAAAAAGAAAGTTCAGGCTGCGCCTACAATTGAAAGCAAGAAAAGCCCGTTTGTCGCAGGAATTGCGCTTTCCGCGCTCAACCCGTTCTTTCTAATATGGTGGTTCACGGTGGGGCTGAAGCTCATAACAGATTCTGCCGCATTTGGGCTCGTGGCCGGCATCGCGCTTCTTTTTGGGCTGCACATATGGATGGACTATGCATGGCTTGCAGGCACGGCGTACCTTGCTTCAAAGGGAGGCTCGGTGCTAAAATCAAAGTATTACCCGCTGCTGCTTTTGGCGCTTGCAGTAGTGTTGGTATACTATGGCATATGGTTTGTATTACAGGCAATATACCAAAACTTTTAAAGCTAAGGCCGCTTGACCCTGTGTGTTTAGGAATAATA
>DAINRX010000090.1:0-5984 GCA_036741635.1 Nitrososphaera sp. | reverse complement strand
CAGACCGTCAGGTGTTGAAGAAGGCCACCATCACGTCAGACCAGATGTACAAGATCGAAGAGAACGGCCACTCTGTCCTTGGCATGAGCCGGTATTTGATGATGGAAAACGCCGGCCACGGCGCGGCAGACTTTATCGCCAGCAAGTTCAAAAAACTAAAGAACAGGCAAGTAGTCGCGGTGTGCGGCACCGGCAACAATGGGGGCGACGGGTTCGTGACGTCGCGCCACCTTGCAGGCTATGGCGCAAAAATAACGGTAATTTTGCTTGGCAGCCCATCTGACCTGCGGAGCGAGGAAGCGAGGCTCAACTGGGGGATAATAGAAAAGATGGACTCGATCGAGATAATATTTGGCAGGGAGCTGAGCGACGAAGTGAAAAAGCGCATAAAAAAGGCAGACATCATTCTCGACGGCATATTTGGCACAGGGATCAAGGGCAAAATCCGGGAGCCGCACGCGTCTGCGATAGACGCGATAAACGATTCCCGGGCGTACGTCCTTGCCATCGACGTCCCGTCTGGATTTGACCCCAACACGGGCAAGACGCATGGCGACAAGTGCATAAAGGCCGACGCCACGATTACGTTTCACCGGCTCAAGGTGGGACTTGCGAATGGGCGGAAATATACCGGGCCGGTGCGCGTTGAATGGATAGGGATACCGCCGGAGGCGGAAAAGGGAATCGTATGACCTACAGGGTTCTGCAAATCCCGGTTGGCCAGATGGCCAACTTTACCTACATCATCGCAGACGAAGAAAATAGCGAAGAGGCTGCCGTGATAGATCCGTCGTGGGACCTTGACAAGGTTTTCAGCGCGCTGAAAAAGAACGGCTGGAAGGCAAAATACGTCATCAATACCCACGGCCACTTTGACCATGTCATTGGCAACGATCAGATGGCCGCAGTGACGGGCGCCAAGATAATACAGCACAAGAACTCTGGGCTTAAGAACCACGTTAAAGTGTCAGACGGCGACGTAATCGAAATAGGGAACGTCAAGCTCCGAGTGCTGCATACACCGGGCCACTCGAAGGACAGTATCTGCCTGCTGCTTGACGGCCAGCTCGTATTCACCGGCGACACACTCTTTGTCGGCAACTGCGGCAGGACGGACCTGCCAGGCAGCGATCCGGGCGAGATGTATCACAGCTTGTTTGACGTGCTGGCAAAGCTGGACGAGACACTCACTGTATATCCAGGCCACAACTACGGCCCAATGCCGACATCGACAATAGGTCACGAAAAAAAGACAAATTACGTGCTCCAGCCAAGGACAAAGCAGGAATTTCTGGAATTCATGGCTGCTGGTGACTAGCTGTGCAGGATGTATCCGCGTCAGATAGATCTGTTGTCAGGAAATTCGCAGCGAAAAACCCGGTTTTTGTGTGCACAATTTCATATACTGCAACAAGCGAGATCCAGGGGCTCACCGTTGCAGGGGCAAACCCCGAGCTGGTGAAATACACGTCGCCGGCAGACGCGGAATTCCTCTATTACGGCCGCTGCAGGTGCATCGATTTCGTGCCGGCGACGCCTGACGGCAAGCCGACGCCGGCGCTCATCACGCGCGCCGCCCTGCAGCTGGCAGAGATCCCGCTGCTCGTGGTGGACGCCGGCGCAAAGGTCAAGCCAGCGATCCCGCACCTGTCATTTGGGCTCGAGCCGGGAAGAAACATCACTCAAGAAAATGCGATGGACGAGGCAGTCGCAAGGCGCGCGTTTGACTACGGGGCTTTGCTTGGCAGGCAGCTGGCCAGAATGTCTGATATGGTAGTGATAGGCGAGAGCATACCCGGCGGCACGACAACGACGCTTGCAGTGCTTGAGGCGCTCGGAGTAGATGCACGGTTTAAGGTAAGCAGCAGCATGCCTGAGAACCCTCATGGGCTGAAGAATGGGGTCGTGGAATCAGCAATGGGGCGGGCCAGAGTGTCCTTTGGTGGCGTCAGCTCGCCTTTTGAAGCCGTCGCGCTTTTTGGCGACCCGATGATGCCGTCTGTGGCCGGGATTGCCGACGGCGTGCTGGCGTCAGGCGGCAGGGTCATGCTCGCAGGCGGCACGCAAATGGCCGCCGTCATTGCGATACTGAAGCGCATTGGCAGGCCGCTCGGGGGACTCTGCATAGGCACCACTGCCTACGTCGCTCAGGACTCGTCCTCGGACCTGGCCGGCCTTGTCCACTCGGTGTCGCGGCAGGTGCCGGTGCTCTCGTGCGATCTGCATCTGGGCGAGTCAAGCAAGCCGGGCTTACAGGCGTTTGCAAAAGGATTTGTCAAGGAGGGAGTCGGCGCAGGCGGCGCTTCGATAGCCGCCATGCTCAAGACAAGGGCCACTACTAGCAAGAAATTGATGAAGGCTATCGAAAAAGAATACGAGACCTCTATCGAGGCCGCGCAGAAATCTAAAAGTTAATGACGTCTTTTGAACCTGCAAACACCTGGGACAATGTTTAGACGTTTGGGCTTTTCGATAATCTAAACTGGCAGGGAGAGTTGTATTATATACAATAATAACAGGCTGTCTGGGATGAAATGAAGCAAGCAAAGCTAGACGGATAGCAGGCATAGAAGGGGAGTGAGAACCCTATTTCCGACAAAATCTTTATTCTTCTAGCAAGGAGCATAGCGAGCGACTTAATAAGAACTTAGCTCTTACCTCGTCAATGCCCATAAGCGCTGACGAGCTTATGTGGGGGAAGTTGGCGAATCCTTTGTTGATAGAGTAAAACAATTTCTAGCGAGTAACCCTATCAAAGCGTACACCAATGAGGAAATTGCAGCACAGCTCAATCCGGACCAGCAAGTTAATTGGGCTCACATTCTTCAGGTTGGCACGGCAATGATGGTACTTAGCTATAATGGGGATGTAGAGCTACTACGCTTTGTGCGGGACCCCAACGGCGACAATTATTAGTACAAGATCAAGCAAAAAAATAGAGTATATAAAATAGGCTCAAAATGCCCCTTTTTTCGATACTTATTTGCTCCAGCTAAGTGAACATCTGAGACATTATCTGTTCCTGAAGCTTGTGGAAGTACGACCTGAGGCCGATGCCGTACTCTGAATCGACGTGCTGCTGGATCGCTGCTATAAAGTATGGCGCCATCCTACTGGACACTGCCACATAGAATTTTGTCTTGATCCTGCCGTCCTGAGATATCGCAAGCTCGCTCCTTATCTCCTGCGGAGCCAGCTGTCTGGCCTTTGAGTCAATGACGCTGTACATGCCGACAAGTACTTCGGGCTTGATCCCAAGCTTGTCGTCGTCCATCGTGACATGGTAGGTCGACGACACCCGTTGTTGTTTTTGCATCACCCATGAGTTTTGAATTACAGTAAAAACCGGCTATGCAAGCTCAAGCTTACCGTCTGGTCATTATACCTTGATCTTTATCTTTCGTGATACGAAAGGGCTTGCGGGATCGATAAAGCGCCAGCTCTTTTCAGTTGCGCGGGTGATGCCTATCCTCGGCGTGGCAATTACTTTCCTCGGCTTTGCTCCGTGCTCAACGTGAAGCTCTGACCTTGCGTCAGTCATGTCTACGCCATTAAGTAATGAAGTAATGTTGAGTGCCTCCGTGAGCTTGCCCGGCCCTGAGGTGAGCGAAAAAGCATCCTCAACCGGCCGGAACTGCTTCATTACGTCGATGCCCTCGACAGGTTCGATCCCGCGTATTAGCACCGCGCCAGCCCCTGCCCTGTTTGCCCTTGCAGACACGTTGACGCAGAAATGGTTGCCGTACGCAAAATAGACATAAGCCCTGCCGATGTCGCCAAACATGACCGTGTTTCTTGCCGTTCTGCCGATGTGCGCATGGCTTGCCGCGTCGTCGCTGTGCCCGTACGCCTCTGTTTCAACGATGATGCCCGAGAGTCTGAGAGCCCTGTCGTCCAGCTTTAGCATGCGCACCAGCTTTTTGCCTACAAGGTCGCGCGCTACCACATCTGTCGGCCTTGAATAGAACGAAGTGCCGGGGCAGCTAACCATCACATGTAGTCCTCCAAGGAGCTCTTGCCGGCCTGATCCATCCGCTTGACTTCCCTTGCAAGCTTTTTCAGGTCGGCTTCAAGCACTGATAGGAGGCTCTTGTTGTATATGGCCGCCGCGGGGTGTATGGTCAGGAAATACTTTTGCCCAGCCTTTTCAACTATCCTGCCGCGGTTTGCAGTTATCGAGCCGCCACCCAAGAGGGAGGAATAGGCAGTCCTGCCAAGTATGCATATGACCTTTGGTCTGATAAGCGAGACCTGCCTATCAAGATACGGCCTGCACGCGGCTGCCTCGTCTTCTTCCGGCACCCTGTTGTTTGGCGGCCTGCACTTGACCACGTTTGTGATAAATACCTGCGAGCGCTCAATGCCTGCCTTCTTGAGGAGATCGTCAAGAATCCTGCCGGCGGCACCCACAAACGGCCTGCCTTTGTCATCTTCGCTCCTACCCGGCGCCTCGCCTACAAACATTATCCTGGCCGCCAGCTGGCCTTCCCCGGAGACGGCGTTCTTTCTCGTCCTTGACAGCTTGCAGAGCGGACAGCCTCTTACCTCAGCCGCAATTTTCTCAAGTGAATCGTCTGCCACAGCTGCTGCCGGGGGTTTTTGCTGGGCTGCCATATCCCTGATGTACATCGCCTCTACCGTATTTTAAGTGGCACTCCTGCTGCTGCTGCTGCTGCTGCTGTCAGCCTTCCTTTTCTTTGCAAACCACACGATGATCATTATGATGCCGGCGACGACGCCAAAGAGTGAATATACGTACGAATTTGTGACAATAAAGCAATCCCTTTCCATCTCGTCCAGCCTCTGCGGCGAAATCACCTGATCGCCCGCGTCGCGTAGCGCTGTAAGGCACGCGACGCCCTGAGAGTTAAGGTAGATGGCAGCAGCGCCGCTTATCGCCAGTACGATTGTGCCTACGTGCAGATACTTATCATCATTTGCCATTATTATCTTGCGCCCGATCTTATCTGCCTGATTATGTCGAGGATTTCGTCTGCATCTTCGGCCTCCGGGTTTATCTCCAGGTACATGTTGAGCACTGCAAGCGCCTGCTGCGAGTCGCCGCTTTTCAAAAGTAACACACCCTTGTCCCTTATGGCGTCAGGGTTGTACTGATCTATTGCCAAAACCATCTCGTTTGCAATCAGGTACCTGTCCATGTCCTGCGCTTCGTAATAACTGCCCTTGAGGTTGTTGAGCATCCGGGTCATCACCTGCGCTGAAGTAGCTTTTTCCACCAGCGCATGGGTGAGAGGGATGTTCTGCCGTGGATAAGTCTGGTCAAGCAGCGCCTTGAGCGAATAGTCATCCATTATCCTGCCGCCGTTGAACGGGTCGACGATTATTTCGCCGCTATTGTCCTCAAGCACATGCTTGACAAGAAAGTGGCCGGGGAATCCTACCGGGTACATCCTGAAGTTCACCGCGTGGGCGACGCGCAGGTACAGTATGGCAAGCGTTATGGGGATGCCCGTCTTGCGTTCGATGACAACGTTGAGGTAGCTGTTGAGCGGGTTGTAATAGTCATCAGTGTTTGGCTTGAATTTCTGGATGTTAAAGAGGTATTCGTTTATCTTTTCTATTATCTGAGTCGGCCGCCTGGGGATAGTGCCGGCGCTCTTTTTAAGGATCTGCTCAACCTCGGCGCCCATCGAGTCTATCATAGCAAGGGTGCCGGCGATGTCAAGACCGGGGTAGGCGAGAACCCTTGCAAGGTGCAGGGCGTGCTCAGCCAGCCTGTCGGTGTCGTCAGACGAAATGATGTCTTTGACGACGGAGCTTTTCCAGTCCGATATGAGAGAGTCGAGGTTGTTGGCGGCCACTTGCAAAATCTTTAGCGGCCGGCATATATTTATGTCAATCAGGGAGGGCAGGATTTAATGTCTATTAATAAACTAAATCATCATCATGAAATTTTCATTTTATGTAATTAGCGCTCACACTAAGGCTTTTGATAATAATTTCAGTTTTCTGCAATATCAAAA
>DAINRX010000089.1:0-6081 GCA_036741635.1 Nitrososphaera sp. | reverse complement strand
GGCGCGACTGGCCTGTCGTCCTCGACGCCTGACTCTTTGAATATCTTTTGCATTTGCGCCAAGACGTACGGCTCCTTGATGTTTGCGCCGACTATGTCGGCTACGTACCTGCTCGGCTTTACTGCAAACGCCTTCTCGCCAGTGTTCTTGCCGGTGATGTGGAGCACCTGCTCGTGTCTCGAGCCGTCCCTGAACACCGTAACACCCTTCAGCCCAAGCTCGTGCGACAGCAGGTATGCGCACTTGACGTCTTCCGCAGTCACGTCGCCGGGCATGTTTATCGTCTTGGCGATTGCGTTGCTGATCCATTTCTGCCACACGCCCTGCGCCATCACGTGGTCGGTCCAGTGGATGTCGATTGCGGTGACAAAGATCCTCTGCATCCATTCTGGGATCTCTGGCAGGCCGCGGATAGAGCCATAGTTGTTCGCTATCTTTGTCAATATTTCATCGGAGTACAGGCCGTTCTCTTTCAGCACGTTCTCGAACACCTTGTCGGTGTAAAAGAAGCGGCCCACAGTCACGCGCTTTTCATAGACGAGCGCAAACACCGGCTCGATGCCGTTCGCGGTGTCGGCAATCATAGAGAGCGTGCCTGTCGGCGCGATTGTCGACGTCCACGAGTTGCGGATGCCATGCTTCTTTATCTTTTCAATTAGCGTGCTCCAGTCATAGGTGTGGGTCTCATTTGGCAGCTCGTAATAGCCTGCCACAGGTATCCTGCCCTTGACATAGTCGGTGTCCTTGAACATCGGGAACGGGCCCCTTGACTTTGCGATTGCGACGCTCTCGTCCATGCTCAAATACGAAACAGCCTCTGCGAGCTTGTTCATGAACTTGTAGCTGTCCTTCGAGTTGTACGGTATCTGAAGCAGGAAGAGCAGGTCTGCGATGCCCATTATGCCGAGGCCTATTCTCCTTGTCTCCTTTGTGGCCACTTTGATCTCTTCAACAGGGTACTTGTTCATGTCGATGACGTTGTCGAGGAACCGCGTCGATAGCCTTATCGCCTGCTCGCAGCGCTGCCAGTCAAACTCGAACTTGCCGTCGACCTTGCGCTTGACAAAGTTTGCCAGATTGATTGAGCCCAGATTGCACGACTCGTATGGATACAAGCTCTGCTCGCCGCACGGGTTTGTCGCGCGAAGCGGCCCCTGCCTTGCGCTAATGCACGGGTTGTACTTGTTGATGTTGTCAAAGAATATCACTCCCGGCTCGGCGCTCTTCCACGCGCTCAGCGCTATCAGATCGATAAGCTGTTGCGCGTCTATCTGCCTTACCGGCTCGCGCGTGCGCGGGCTTCGCAGCGCGTACTTGTGGTTGCCTTCCTTGTTGACAAGCGCCTTCCAGAAATCTTCCCAGATGCCCACGCTCACATTAAAGTTCTCAAAGACGCCCGGCTTTGTCTTGGCAGTCACGAACTTTTCCACGTCTGGGTGCCAAGCTTCGAGGATGCCCATGTTGGCTCCGCGGCGCTTGCCTCCCTGCTTTACCACGTCAGTTATTGTGTCGATTATTCTCATGAACGAGGTCGGCCCTGACGCGACGCCCGAAGTCGAAGCGACGATGTCGCCCTCCGGCCTCAGGTCTGAATAGTTGATTCCCACGCCGCCGCCTGACTTGAATATCATGGCCGCGTCTGTCGACGCCTTCATGATGCCTGCCATGTCGTCTGGCATGTCAAGCACAAAGCACGCGGACAGCTGCCCGAGCCTTGCGCCGGCGTTCATGAGCGTTGGCGTGTTCGGGAGAAAGTCGCGCGATACCATTAGGTTGTAGTACTCCCTGATCCGCTCTTCGTACTGAGCCATCTTGTTTTCTGCTATCAGCCTGAGCAGTTCCTTGAAACCCACCTTCATCTGGCCCTGCTTGGCGCAGTAGACGTAGTGGCGCATCATTGCTTCAAAGTGGTACTTGTTCAGGTAGTATTCGCCGATATGAAGCTTGTTGTCAAAGTCGCCCAGCTTGGCGTAGTAGCGCTCTGCCTCTGCAATGTCCTGCGTGTGCCCGCCTGCAAGGTTGAACACCGCAGGGTCGTGCATGACATCGGCGATTGCCACGAGCGTGGCCACCCGCTCGAACATCTGCTTGGGGCCTTCGACAATCTCGTTGTTGTCGTCCCTGAGCAGATATCGCGCCGCCAGCACCCTCAGCGAGTTGATGTCAAACGCCTTGTCTACCTCGTCGAGATCCTTCTTGTTGAGGATCTTCATCTTTTCGTCGCGGACCTTGCGCCTCTCATGCCTGTACAGTATGTACGCCTTGGCAGTCTCTGACAGCCCTTCCTCTATCAGGATTGATTCGACCATGTCCTGTACGTCTTCAACGCTTGGAACAACCGTCTTTTCGCCCAGCTGGATCATCTTTTGTACCACTCTTGCGGCCAGCCTTTCCGCAAGCGGATAATCAGGCTTGCCCGTTGCGACAAGCGCCTTGTATATTGCGTTGGAAATCTTGGACTGTTCGAAATTTACTATACGGCCACTACGTTTCCGTATCTTAGAGTTCAGAGTCTCCTTGGAACCGTTAAATTCGGTAATTCCCGCCATCCCGCACTATACAGAAAGCTACTTGTACTTATACGTTTGATGAAAAAAAGTGTACCTGATTTATCAGTGATAGTGCACCTGATGATATTAAAGCGAAACGAAGCTGAAATCCGAATTCAGCATTATAATATTTCTAAAAAATGCAAAGAAAATTATGATGAAATCATCCGGCTGCGAGCTTGCAGCAGCTTTACTGCAATTGCAAAAAGAAAAAGATAATGCGGCGGGAAGAGCCGCGCGTAGCAGCTGCTGCTACGAATAAATCGGCATCCTGTGCGGCGACTTGCAGAACTCGCACTTGTCAGCAGTAGCAGCCTTTGATCGCCGGCCGCAGGTCGTGCATACGGCCGCCCTGATGCGAGGGCGGAGGAACGGCAGCTCTGCTGCTGCTTCAATGGCACTTTGGGCTTCGGCCGCCGAGAGGTCGGTTACATCGAGCCCAGCTGCAAAGCCCCCGTTAAGGAGCCTATCGATCGCCACGCACTCATGGACGGCAGCAGCTTTGCCGCCTAAGAGGAGCTCCCTGCCATTTATCGTCATTCCCTGGGAATAGCTGGTAGTATTTTGCGATTGCAGGAGCGAGACCTTGCCGTACTTCTCAGAGTCGAGGCCGGCGAACCTCACGCCGCTGTCGTCGGAGACCATGGCTATGCCAGCAGCCTCCTCACCAAGCTGATTGCCCTGTGCGGCCGCTACCTCGGCCGCCGTTCTCAGCACTTTCTGCAGGATTTCAGAGCCGCCTGAAGCGTCGTGGCCAAGGATGCTGTAGACTGATTCTTTTGTGCCCGTCAGGTTTATCATGATGCTTGACGTGCCGCGCTGCATCGACTGCGAAGTACTTGCAAACGCCGGCATCAGGCCCTTCTTGACGTAGTCGACTATAGTCTTTTTGCGCATCGCCATCGTCGCAAGCGACGGTTTTATCATCAGCGCTAGCTTTGCTCGGAAGTAGGTTTCGTCTTTGTTTGATTCGTACGCAAGGCGTGGTAGGTTTATCGAAAGCGAATGGAGTGCCATTGCAGCTGCTGCGCCCTTGTTGCTGCTGCTGCCGCTTACTGACTTGCGGATGCCGCTGCTTGCGCGCACACTGTTATTATTGCCTATTGAAATTATTCCGCCGCTGCGCACTGCGGCCGTGACGTGGTCAAGGCTGTCCTTCATCATCCTGTTGCCGTTGCTGCTGTACGAAAGTGCAAGGCCTATCCTTGGCACTGGAGTTGCATCGACGTATTTTCTGTAGCCGTCCAGCAGCGCGTTGACCTGCTTGACGTCCAAGCCGTCAGCCGGGACTGCGATAGTGGTGGTTATTACCGGCGAAGACGGAGCTCCTGACGACGTAGTGAGCGCCCTTGCAAAGCGTGACACAATGTCGTCTTGCGTGCTGCTGCTTTTCACCAGCGCAGGAACGACCCCCTCGAGCACAACTTCTGTCGATGCTTCTCTGGAAAGGAGCGAGATGAGCACAGGCAGCGCGGCCGCGACGTCATCTGGGCTCTTGATGGCAGGCAAACGCGCCACGCTGAGGAACCTTCCCTGCAGGTCGAGTCCTTCCAGCTCTGCTAGGTCGAGGAAGACCGTATCGGGCAGCAGGCCCCAGACGCCACTGTTTGAGATGTTTATTTCGCCGGCAAGGTGCATGTCGGTGATGTCCTTTGGAAGCGTGTTGAATATGAGGTACTTAGAGAACACAGAGCTCGCGGTCCTCGACATGATGCCGTCTATCCCGTTCCTCGTAGCCTCGTCGCTTGAGAGCATCTCGACGATGTCTGACGAGGGCAGGCCGAGGCACGCCAGCTTGTTGCGGTATTCCTCGTGGCCGTGCTCTATGAGCACCGAGTTCACGGTTTCCCGTATGAGCGACGACGTAAGGTAGGCAGTTTGGAACTTGTAGATCTTGTTCTCGACCTCCTCTGTTATCTTGTGGGCCTGCTCAAGCGGCAGGTTTGCCTCCCTCACGAGCGACTGGATTATCTTGTGCGAGTTGAACTCCTCTATTGTGTGCCTGCTAGTCCTCACGTACATCTTGCCGCTCTCGATTATCGACCGCTCTTCAATTTGCCGGGCAAGGCTCAGCACCAGCTTGCCCAGGTTTGTTATAGTATACCTGCGCTCTGCCTTGTTCAGGGCAACTAGCAGCTGCCTCAGCAATTTCCTCAGGTGGTAGGCAAACTTGCCCGACTCCTTCTTGGACTTGAAGCCTGCGAGCGCCTTAAGCTCAGAGTAGGTGAGGGGGCCCTTTGTGTTCAGTATTCTCAGGATGTCTATCCTGTTTGGGCTTGCCATCACGGAGAAAATCATTCTAACACGCTTTGACGCTGATTCTAGAACCCCGCCTTTCAAAGGACCTGAAGATTGAAGATCGTAACTCATCTGTTCCATTGCACTCCGTTATCAGGGTAAATGATTAAAATTACTTTGTAAAATATTTTTCACTAATAGTGCGATCCACCCTACGCGGGCCAATTGACCTCTTTGTCAACTATTCTAATTCTAGCTTTCTGCCAACACTCTTTCTTCTTCGGCAACAGGGACTTCTTCTTCCTCCTGCTTGGAGGCAGGAGCAGCCGCCGGGATTCCTGTCGGGACCTCTGGCAGCTTGGCTTTTGCCTCGTCCTCAAGCACCCCCTCTATCTCGTTGAGGATCGAGAGGGCGTCTGCGTCCATCGGAGTCGAGATTCTGGCGTCTGCCCTGATGTTTGCGTTGAGAAGCACGTCAGTGGTCACCGTCGATACTTCAGAGATCGTCTCGTTGGCAGCCGGGATGGCCTTTGTCAGCTCCGAATGGATGCCCCTTATCATCTCGATCGTCGGGTCGATGGTGTCGAGGATCATGGCAAACTCATGGATGGTACTGAAGCGTATCACTATGGCTTCAAGCGCGAGGCCCGTGTGCTGGGTCGTCCTGCGGAGCCGCCTCACGTTCGATAGTTCCGTGGCAAGGATCTTGGCGCGGGCATTGTTGCCTCCCTTGATGTTGGAGGTTATCTGCTGGAGATAATAGCCCTCCATCGAGGCAAACTTTTTGTCGAGCACCTGCAGCCTGTTGAGCTGGTTGTACACAACGGACGTGGCGTTAGTGATCTGGCTCACGAACTGCTGGCGCTTCTCCCCTACTCCCCCCATCTCTATTATACATTATTTCGGCCGGCGATAGGGGTTAAAGGCCCGGTGTTGAACTCCTTGCACCAAAAGCTGCTATCAAAGCTGAGCTACACAGGAATTTGTATCATTACACTATGACCCTAGAAAGTCGGTTTCTGTCGACACTTTTGAGCGGGAATAGATAGCATGCAGATGCAAGGTTCTACTACTGCTACCAGATTGACACAAGAGCAACCGGTGCCAACAATATTTTCAATTATTATACACCCTTCTTCAAGCCAAAACCTCTCACAATTAATTATCCTTGGAATATTCCTTGCAATTGCTGCTATCAGATATTATGATCTCCATGCAGCTAGAAACCAGTATGGAGATGATTATTATCATTATTTTCCATCATTGTTTTATCTGTGGTTCTAGTTATCTTGGC
>DAINRX010000088.1:1654-6082 GCA_036741635.1 Nitrososphaera sp. | reverse complement strand
GGCAAAATGATCGCCCATGAGGCAAGGCGGATGTCGCTTAAAATAATTGTCCTTGATCCGACTGAAGGGTGCCCGGCTGCCAAGATTGCAGACGAGCAGATAGTGGCCGACTTTAAGGATGAATCTGCGATAATGAAGCTAGCTGACAGGTGCGACATACTTACCTATGAAATTGAGCTGGCAAATTCCTCTGCGCTAAAAGAACTCGAGTCGAAGAACTATCCAGTTAGGCCGGCGCCCGAAACCCTGCGCATAATCCAGAACAAGTACAGGCAAAAGTCATTCCTGAAAAAGAACAAAATTACGGTGCCAGAATTCGAGCTTGTCCAGTCAAAAGAGCACCTGCAGGAACTGTGCAAAAAGTTCGAGCTTCCGGCAATGTTAAAAGCCTGCGAGGACTCGTATGACGGCCGCGGAAATTTCCTGATAACCTCGGAGGACAAGATACGCGAAGGGTTCAACTACTTTGCCAGCAGAGAGTGCATGCTGGAAAAGTTTGTCCCGTTTACAAAGGAAATATCGATAATGGTTGCCAGAAATCCAAGCGGTCAGATAGAATCCTTTCCTGTGGCAGAGAACATACACAGAAACAGCATCCTAGATACCACGATAGTACCGGCTAGGATAAGCCGCAAGGTAGAGTTAAAAGCAAAGAAGCTGGCAGAAAAGACAATGGAAGTGCTACAAGGGGCAGGAATATTTGGCATCGAGATGTTTGTGACCAAGGGTGGCGACGTGCTGGTAAACGAGATTGCCCCGAGGCCTCACAATTCAGGGCATTATACTAATGAGGCGTGCTCTGTTTCCCAGTTTGAGCAGCACTTGCGCGCGGTGCTTGACCTGCCGCTTTCCAAGCCAGAACTCCTGTCGCCGGCAGTCATGGTAAACATACTTGGCAACGAAGATTTAAACGGACCGTACGCGGTGAAGGGATTGAGTCGCTTGCTAGGCGTGCCCGGCGTCAAACTATACATCTACGGCAAGAAAACGTCAAAGCCCTGGCGCAAGCTGGGTCACATCACTGCCACAGGCAAGACAATAAATGAAGCGCTTGCGCGTGCAACAAAAGCCAGAAAGATGGTCGAGCTCGTACCTACAGGTGGCGGAAATTGAAAAAGAAAATTCTTGTCGGCATCATAATGGGCAGCGACTCTGACCTGCCAGTCATGAAGGAAGCCGCCGACATTCTTGATACTTTTGGTGTTCCAAACGAGATTACTGTAGTCTCTGCACACAGGACAGCAAGGAGGATGATAGAGTACGCCGCAGATGCCAAGAAAAGGGGAATAGAGGTCATCATAGCTGGTGCAGGTGGCGCTGCTCACTTGCCAGGCATGGTTGCGTCCATTACACCACTTCCAGTAATTGGAGTACCAATCAAAACCAAGAGCCTCAATGGTCTTGACTCGCTTCTTTCGATAGCACAAATGCCGCCAGGCGTTCCGGTGGCAACTGTGGCGATAAACGGCGCCAAGAACGCCGGTATCCTTGCATGCCAGATCCTGGCTGCAAAGCACCCGGATATTGCGAAAAAGATCGAGAAATACAAGAAGGACTTGGAGAGCAGCGTGCTTGAAAAGGTCAATGCAGTGGGAAGAATGGGCGTCAAGAAATATCTGAAGATGCTCCAGGACAAGTAGCAGTAGAATTTATTTGTGGCTGCCAATTGTATTAGTTGCCGTGGAGCACGAAGATTCTCACATAAAGCGCCATCCTCATTCCGGTTCGCACGAAGAAGAGCAAGGTCACGGCGACATCGAGCCGGTCATAGTGAAGAGGATTGGACGCCATCAAAAGCTTGCGGCAGAGATGAAGAGGAGCGGCATCGACTGCCAAGCCCTTGAAGTGGGCTCGCACCCGATTGAACAAAAGCCGCACTACAGCTACATGTTTGCGCACTCGTCGAGGCTTGTGACAAACAAGGGCATAGTAAAGGTCAGGGGCAAGAACATCGACTTTGTCCAAGTGCTTCAGAGGAATTAAGGGGCATGCCAAAAGTAGATCCAGCTCCATTGCCTTATGGCGCTCTGCACTACTACCAAGTCCACTACATCGTCCAAGTTGAAAGCCAAGAGAACGGCAACTTTCTTGCCAAGTGCGAGCCAAAAACAAGGGGCCACTTTGGCAACAAGCGCGTTGTCGAGGTCAAGTGGACTGGCGTGGACGGGTTTGCTAATATCCTGCAGGGCGATGCGAAACTGACAGAGATGCTCAAGGAGGTCATGCTGCACGAAGGCGAGATCAGGGTTGATCCGCAGGACGACCACATTCGGATCTATGGCAAGTGGAAACACGAGGAGAACTTTGCGTTCAACGAGACCATGATGGAAATTGCAGACAGGATAGCCATGCACATAAAGGAAAGGCTGCGGGGCATGGGCATCAAGGCCTAGCAATAGTGTATATGTATATATACAGTTCATTAGGGAAACAACAATCTCAAGGCAAAGTTAGCTTTAATAGTCGTACAGCAGTGTGCCCCATTGTGGAAAAGCAGTCTTTTACGTCGAGTTTAAAATTTAGCGGTAAAACCGTTGTTGTCACTGGAAGCGGGACAGGCATAGGGCAAGCAATCGCCAAAAAATTTGCCGAGCAAGGCGCCAACATTGTTATCATGGGCAGAAGGAAAGAACCATTAGATCAAACGTCTGAAATATTGAATGAAATTATTTCGTCTGCTGGCTCTTCAGGCAGGGTGGCTGCATTCCCTGGCGTTGACGTCGCCGACGAGGCAGGGATCAACTCGATGTTTGAGACTTTAAAAAAGCAGTTTGGCAAGGTCAACATTATCGTCAACAACGCCGGAGTTTCTGGCCCAGTCAAGACGTTTACAAACGCAAGCGTCAAGGAATTTCGCGATGCAGTAGCGATACACCTTACAGGCACGTTCTGGACTACCGTGAGCGGCTTGAGCGCGATGGAAAAGGGCGGCAAGATAATCACCATCGCTACTTTCTTCACAGAAGAAAACCGCTATGAGCAGAGGCCGTACAGGTTCAGGACTCCCTACACCGCGGCTCAGGGCGCCAAGAACCGCCTTGCAGAGGCGCTGGCGTGGGAGCTTGCAGAGCGCGACATTCGCTCCATTTCAACCAACCCAGGCCCGGTGCACTCGGACAGGATCTACAAGACTGTATATCCAAAGGCTGCGGCAGAGTTCTTAAGAGTGGGCGGCTACCCGGGCCTCAGCTCTGTTGAAGTTGAAAAGGTCACCGCGGGCGCGCTCCCGCTTTTGGGCGAGCCTGATGACGTAGTCACAAAAGGTGTGCGCCAAGTCGCGGTTGAAATTGCACGGGCTCGAAATCAGGAATCGGAAGAAAACATCAATAAGCTGTCTGAAACTGTGTCAAGCGCCCTTGCCAAGATTCAGGAAATTGCCGAAAAGATACAGAACAACACGAGCAAGATGATTATAGACGGCGAGTTCCTGACGCAGGAAGACGTTGCCGAGATGGTATTGAACCTATGCGACGAAAAGATAAGTAAGCTGATAAACGGCAGGGTCATTCCAAACGACCGCGTCTTTTACCCTGTCAAGCCAATAGTCGGGACTGCAGTAGAAGGTCGGGCTGCGCCAGACCTGAAGGACAAGGTGATCGTGCTAACAATCAGCTCATCTGCCAAGAAGGACATTGAAAGGGTCAAAAAGGTCGCACAGGCGGCGCAGTCGGCAGGCGCCAAGCAGGTCATCGTGCTATACAGCAATGCGCAGGACATGGCACATTTCAGAGAGTTCCATAGCCACGCTATCAACATGCTTGACGAGGAAAGCATGAAGCGCATCTTCAACACCGCCCGTGCAAAGTTCGGCAAAATTGACGTAGTCATTCATTTCACTGGCGACTATGACTACAATACTGCGTTCAGCTCGCTGTCAAGAAAGCAGTGGGACGCGCTGGTCGACAACTTCATCTACATGCCCGGGTTAGTCACAAAAGAAGCGGTGAATGCAATGGCTCCGCAGGGCGCGGTAGAAGAGCCTGTAAAATACAAGAATTCTAAGGGCATCGTCGTCATCGTGGGCCCTGACGCGCCTGTGGGCAAAAAAATCTCTGGCGTACTGCGAGCGCGAGCCGACGTATTTCGGGGCGCGCTGCGGCCGTATACCGCAACGGTGAACCAGGAGTTGGGCGATGTGCTTGGCTCAAACATCAAGCTATGCCTCGTTCTGGCAGGCAACAGTGAGGGAGCCGAGCCGGACGCCGAAAGGCTGCACAACTCGATAGCAAACCTGGCAGCAGGCGCGGCACTCAAGCGAAACGAAGCGATATTCTACGTCGACGAGGCAAGGAAGTAGTAGAGAGCTATTTCGCTATCCTTGTCCTCAAGAGCTCGTATGCCCTGGCGTCATCTTTGTCGCTCAAAGTAAGAATAATCTCTGTCGGAGTAAAAGAATGCGTTCTGTATCGAAATGTGGTTGTTGTACAG